>RFKI01000015.1 GCA_003694355.1 Bdellovibrio sp. | reverse complement strand
ACCTTATATTTTCCAACTATAGATTTCTTATCGATTTTGACTGACTGGATATGGTCACTTTTCCAGGAAAGAAGTTTTTCTTCTGTCTTTTTGTCCAAAGGAGGAATAATAAGCTCAACTTTATTTTCAGATATACGTTTGAGCTGATAGTCCCAATCCTTAAGCCCCTGAAACTCAAGATGAGTGGCATCCCCTATTATAGAAAGATTCCCTTTCACTCCTTGGGCTATCAAAAAACCAGGAATGCAAAGAATAAATATAAAAATTTGAATTTTTAAAAAAGAACCCTTAGCCATACCATCTTCCTGATACAAAAACCCAGACTTCCTATCTGAGACTTTTATCTATAGAAAAAAGAAAGCAGGATTGGTGCCAAATTTTACTCTTTAAAAAAGAGCTCCTTTATTTCAAAAAGCTTCTTTTTATGCCGTTTTCTTGGCATAATGACAAGTCTCTGACATTAGACTTTAGACCCACAGATTCTTCCATCCACTTTTCAAAATAAGATTGAGCTCTTCTTAAAATAAGCTCTCTTTTTTTCTTTTTATTTATTCGCTTCTGATCCATAGAAATCCGAGGAAAAAGTCCAAAATTTATATTCGTTGGTTGAAAATATTCTTTTTCTTCTATAAGAGCATTCAAAAGAGCTCCTATGGCGGTTTCTCGAGGAGGAGGAGAAAGCTTTTTACCGCTTAAAGACGCATCCAGAAACAAAGCAACTAAAAGCCCTATACAGGTAGACTCAAAATAACCCTCAACTCCCGTAATTTGCCCAGCAAAAAAAAGAAAAGGATCACGGGGGCTAGAAAGACTCTGAGTTAACTTCTTGGGAGTATGTATATATAAATTTTTATGAATACTTCCTAATTTCAAAAATTCTGCTTCCTGCAATCCAGGAATTTTGCGAAATACACGGATTTGCTCTCCGTATTTCATTTTTGTTTGAAACCCCACCATATTATAAGCCGTTGCTTCTTTATTTTCTTGACGTAATTGAACAACAGCAAAGGGTGTTTTTCCTGTTTTAGGATTCTTTAAACCTTTTGGAGAAAGAGGACCAAATCTCAAAGTAAGTGGTCCTCTTTCCACAAAGTTTTCAACAGGCATACAACCTTCAAAACAAGGAATATCCTCAAATTCTTTAGGCGCCACTTTCTGAGCGTTCTTGATTTCTTCCACAAGCAGGAAATATTCCTCTTTAGAAAGAGGGCAATTTATATAATCTTTATTAATGTCATCATACCGGTTTGCTTTCCAAGCAATGGACATATCGATGCTATCTGCATCAATAACTGGAGCAATAGCATCATAAAAATATAAAAAATGCTCTTCCTCTTCTTCTTTTAAGTGTTCCTGAATGCTTAAAGCGAGAGACTCATGGGTTAATGGCCCCGTTGCAATAACGGCAGGACGAGGAATATCGTCCAGGGAAAAAACAGGATCACTTTTAAATTGAATATTTGGGAAACTTTTCAACGCTTTAGTCACTTCTTGAGAAAAAATTTTTCTATCAACCCCCAAAGCCATACCTGCAGGAATAGACGCTTTCCTGGCACTTTTTAAAATCAAAGAGTCTAGTCTTTCAGCCTCCCATTTCAACTGGCCTGGAGCTGAATAATCAGTTTGGCTACCAAAGGAATTTGAACAAACAAGTTCCGCAAAATCTCTTGTTTTATGGGCGGGCGTAAAAGTGCCACCTTGACGCATCTCATGTAAACACACTAAGTGCCCTCGACGAGCTAATTGATAAGCACATTCGCTTCCTGCTAATCCGCCTCCAACAACATGAATTACTTCTTTTGAAAATACATTTTTCATGATAGATACCTCGTATGAGTCAAAAGAAACCACCTCAACGAAAAAGTCAACTAGAGACTGCAGCCGATATTCTCCATAATCTTTTCAAAAAACGCCATTCTCAGTTTGCACAGGACTTTACTCGATGGAAACTATGGCAACAATGGGAACAACTTGTTGGCTCTCAATGGGCAAAAATTTGCTATCCTGTAGGTTATTCCAGAGGCACCATTTACATCTGGGTCAAAAATTCCGTCTATTTACAAGAAATGATCTTTTTCAGAAAGGTCCTTATAAATAAAATCAATGAGTTTGCTCAAAAAAAATGGGTTCATAGTATTCGTTTCACACTGGATTGCAAAGACGTCCCCACACCTCAAGAAACTCCAAAGGATTGGCAAAAATTCCTTTCCACACCACCTCCCAGTGAAGATGGGGAGCCTCCACTCGGCCGGTAGCCCCAGAAAGTCCAATGATATCTCCTCTCCTGACCCATTGATTTAAGTGAACTAAAATGCGACTTAAATGCATGTACCTGGTATAAATTCCAGATCCATGATCTAAAACAATCAAGTTACCAGGCACAATCATTTTACCTACCCAAGCCACCTTTCCCCAAGCAGCAGCTCGAACCGGAGTTCCTTCAGCAGCTCTCAAATCAACCCCTGTATGTAAATAAGAATAACCATTGGGAAGACGCCTTGGAGACGCAAAAGAAGAAACCACCATGCTGTTAAGGGGTTTATGCCAACAAGATGCGGAAGCTTCAAAAACAGAAGGTTTTCGAAGCAAAGATCTCATAAGGTCTTTTTCTTTTTGCTTCTGCCGAGCAAATCGATCATTCACTCGATTCCAGACTTTTGCGGGCAGCCTTAAACGACTCGGTGGCCGCTGAAAGATTCCACTAATTTTTAAAGGAAGATAACTCGCTTCATTTAATACAGCAGCCACTCCTTTCTTCTTATATCCCACCACACCCATCCAGTAATCCCCCATGGAACTTAAAGATCGAGAAGAGAAAAACCATGTAGGAGCGTGTCCCCCCTTTTTTATAAAAAAAACAGATCCATATTTTAGATTTGGCGAGGATATAACGTGAACTGCTAATTGTCTTATAGAAGATAATCCCAAAAACTGAGGATAGACAAGGACTGCCCCCAAGAAAACAATCCCTCTT
>RFKI01000127.1 GCA_003694355.1 Bdellovibrio sp. | reverse complement strand
TTGTTCTTCACCAGGACGAATCTCCACCTGAAATTCAAAAAAAGCCTTTTCTTGCCCCCCCTCAGTAAGACCTGTTTCCAAAGGGCTTACTGAGCTAAAACGCTTTTGAAAAGACTCATCAAATACCTCTAAAAAGCTTTTGATTTGCAAGAACTTAACTTCAGATCGTACAAGGCACTTAAAACCCTCTGGAGAAGACAGACCCACGCATTGAACTTTGGCTTCTTTCAGATATAAGTTCTCAATGGAAAACTTTTTCAAACGTAACCAAACGGGCATGGACTCAAGAGGTCTTTTCAACGGAGCATCCAGCCCCAGAAAAGTTCTAGGCAAATACAAACAGCCCTGCTCTTTATCATAAGTGGGCTGATCAACATCCCTCTCACATTGTCTTTTTAAATTCTTGAACAAATAAATATCTTTAAATTTCAAACGAATCACTTTTGACTCAATAGCTGGCAGCAAAGAGGTCAAAAAAGTCGATAAACTTTTTTCCAAGCTTTTTTTCTTAAGACTTAAAACTCCAACTGTTTCTTCCCTAAGTCCCAAAGACTGACAGAGACTCCCCCACACCAATTGAGGAAATAATCCCAATAACACAACCCATAACCCCACCTTCATAATCCCCCCTTTACTTATTCACATCTGTTAGCTGATAATAAAATTTCCATAAATAAGTTTTATCCTTCTCTACGACGGCTTTTACCTTCATTAACACTTCCAACTCTGAAGTCTTGGAGAAAGCCACCCGATAAGACTCCTGCTGAACCAAAGGCAACAACGACAATGGCCACACTTTTGTTGACCCTTTTTGTTGAAGTTCTTTGATTAAAAGAGTTTCTTCCAAGGGGGTTCCAATCACCTCTGAAGCCAAATAGATCTCCTGGCTTCCAAGGGATTTTTTTTGAGGGAAAAACTCTCCCACTTTTAAAAGACGAACAACCTCTCCTTTCTGAATATCTAGAGGTATCAAAAAAGAATTCAATTTTAAAAAGATCTCCTTTGCAATCCCTTCATTAAAGGTGACAAGTTGAAAAGACCCACCTTCTCTCACCCCTATGACAATCAATAAAGGATCTGGTTCCTCAGCTTCTAAAATCTCGAAAACCACTTTTTTTAGAGAAAAGCTTTTTTCTTGAAAAACGGTTTGAAAAGATAAAGCTTCGTTGCCTTCAGAAAAGTGATGCCTCTCTTCTTTATCTATAAAATGTTGCCTATACGCCTCAGAAAAACGTGTGCCAGAAAGCTTGCCAATTTTAGAGCTATCTCTGGAGTTCTTTAAGGCCGAAACTTTATAACCTTTCTTTTTTTCTTTCGATCGCGTCCCTAAAGGCTTTCTTGCCGTTGTCTGACTGGACTCGTTGTCCCCACTTTCACTCACTTGACTAGGTTTCTCACCTTTTTGGATCTGAGAGCTCCCCTTAATTTTGACTCTATGATTCGTTGAATAGCATCCCAACATAGTCAACAAACTCAAGAAAACAATCAATGCCTTCATAGACTAACCTCTCTTCCGTCTTCTTCTCTTACAAGAGCTGTTCCATTTCTCTTCTCATAAAACGCCTTTTTAGCCCCTGAATCTCTGTGTTTTCTTCAAAAAATAGGACCCCAGGGACATTTTATGTCGCTTTTTGTTTTTGGTTGCTCTTTTCAAGGAGGGGTTTTACTCTGTGCTTTTATTAAAAAAGGAGAACTCCATGAAATGGCTACTTTTTCTAGCTTCTATGACCCTAATGACAGGTTGCCTTCCTAAAAAAGTTAAACTCGATGACACCAAAGCACGATCCAGCTATGCCATTGGCTATCAGATTGCCAAAAATATGAAGGCCCAACAGGTGAACCTGGATGTGGCAGCTTTTTCGCAAGCCGTTCAAGATGTTTTTGATGGCAAAAAACCTCAGCTCAGTGAAGCCGAAATGAGAGAAGCCATGAATGAATTTTAAAAAAAAAAAAAAAAACAGGAAATGGCCAAATCTGAAGAAAATTTGAAAAAGTCCAAAAAGTTTTTGGAAGAAAATAAAAAGAAAAAAGGCGTTAAAGTCACTGCCTCTGGACTTCAATACCGCGTGATTCGAGAAGGAAAGGGCCCCAAACCCAGTCTTGATGACCAAGTCGTGGTCCATTACAGAGGCACTCTCATTGATGGAACAGAGTTTGACAGTTCTTACGCCCGTAAACAACCAGCAGAATTTCCTCTCCGAGGCGTGATCAAAGGTTGGCAAGAGGGTCTTCAACTGATGAAAAAGGGGGCCAAGTATGAATTTGTCATTCCTCCTGAACTAGCTTATGGAGAAAGAGGTAACCCTCGCATTCCTGGAAACTCTGCTCTTATTTTTCAAGTGGAACTTTTAGACATTAAAAAGAAACACTAGTTTTATTAGCCTTGTAGGAGGTTATTCGGATGATCAAAATCCCCTCACTACATCACCTGAAGTGGATTTCAAAAGAAAAACCCCACTCACCTCTTCTAATAGTGACGGAACGGAAAAACCTCCTCCCCCTAAAAACATTAAGGAAAGAAGCTCCTCACTGGAAAAGTTTTGGTAATGAAGTCCTTGAAGAAGTGGATGGAAAAACGCGCCCCCTTTATCTGGTCAACCTGTTTCTTTGCCCCAAAGAAAGCTCTCCAGCCTCTTTACAACCTTCTCCATACGCTTTGGCCAGGGATCAAGTTGGCGCCTGTTTATCTAAAATAAAAAAAACAACCTCTCATCTAAGCCTCTGCTTTTATACCAAATCTCAAGAAGTACCCTTGGGGGCCTTTGTGGGCATGGAGCTTGCTTGCTACGGTTTTAAAGAACAAACCGCTCTACAAGTTTTTTTACAAAACCAGTCTTTGCTTA
>RFKI01000126.1 GCA_003694355.1 Bdellovibrio sp. | reverse complement strand
GCGAATTACAGATAATATTTATCAGGAAGTGGAAGCTTTTTTAGGAAAAGTGATAGAAGCTCGCCTTTCTCCTTCCCAAAGCCTGGCTGTTCGAGGTTTTTTGAGATTGTCTAAAGAATTCGAAGCTATGGCTGATAAATGTCGACTTGTTGTTCATAAAATGAGAGATCTTGAAAAAAGGGGTTTTAATAAAGAAGAACTGCTTCTAATAAGGGAAGCTGCTGAAGAAGCTCTTTTTGATTATGAAATGGTTTTTTCTGAAATTGCTTCTGATGGTGTTTTAGATAAAAAATCTCAAGAGCGGCTGGAGAAATTTAATGAGGCCACTTTTACGATGGAGATGACATTTGCGCCATTTAAATCCTTTTTTTCAAGAGGGACTAACAAGTCACAAAAAGAAGGGGTCTTGGAGGCTCTTGTGGGATTGAGTCAGATTCGCCTTCACACTCAAAATATTTATCAAGTTTTGCAGGGGTTTAAAAGGTCATGAAGGGGCCTTTTTTAATTTTTTGTCTGTTCCCCTGGATCCAGGGATGTATGTTAACTTATTTGATAAAGTCCAGCTATGGCCAAGTGGACTTGTTATGGCACCGTGTTCCTATTCAGAAAATGCTTTTGCAAGAAGATTTACCTCAGGAAAAGCGCAGAAAATTACAATTAGTTCTTGATGTGCGTCGCTTTGCTCAAGACCAGTTACATTTAAATGTTGATGGCAATTATTCTTCCTATGTTGAAGTAGGACGTCCTTATGTGACTTATATTGTTATGGCCGCTCCCTTTAACCGGTTAGAACCTTATCTTTGGCATTTTCCCTTTATTGGGTCAGTTCCTTATAAAGGTTTTTTTTCAAAGAAGGATGCCAAGGAAGAAAGTTTTTTTCTTAAGAAAAAAGGCTATGATGTTTATGTAAGAGGAACTACAGCTTATAGCACTTTAGGTTGGTTTAAAGACCCCATATTATCAACAATGCTTTCTTATTCGGACGAAGACCTTGTGAATGTGATCATTCATGAGTCTGTCCATGCCACTATCTTCATAAAAGGTCATACGAAGTTTAATGAATCTCTAGCCACTTATTTAGCACAAAAAGGAACTGAACTTTTCTTCTTAAAAAAAGAAGGGCAAAACACAAAGATACTTCAGCATCTTCGGAATGAATACCATGATGATAAGTTGTTTTCTCGATTCCTTGGAGAAGTCAAGTTGCGTTTAAAGAGCTGGTATAAGGAAAGAGAAAAGATACCACAGAAGTTGACTCAGGAAGAAAAAGATAAAAAATTGAAAGAGTTTCAGAAGTATTTTTCCACTAAATATCATCCACAATTTAAAACGAATAAGTATAATTTCTTTTTAAGAATTAAACATCTTAATAATGCTCAGCTTTTATCTTTCAGTACATATTATGCCAACATGGATGACTTTGAAAAAATAGACATTTTATTTCAGGGAGATTTTTCAAAAATTCTTTCTTTTGTGAAGAAGATGAATCAAGAGGAAGATCCCTTTGAGCAATTGGCAAGATTAACAAATCAAGTTTTTTAAGGGATTTACTTACGTTAACAACTGTTCCATTGGAGGTATGGAAAGATTTGCAGTAAGGATCTCAGAGAGTCAGAGAGATTGCAAAAATTTTAAAAATGGTTTGGGAGGTGGCATTTTTTCCGCTGGAGTTATGGAGAAATTTCTCAACTTGGAACATTTCAAAAAAAGAAAGTGCAAATCTAAGTTCTTAAAATTCAACATCTTTGATTTTTTTCCCGTAGAAGGATCTTGTAGCAAAGAACACTTCCTTTATACTGAAAGTAAGGTGTTTAAAGCTGCACGTGGGAGGAAGT
>RFKI01000125.1 GCA_003694355.1 Bdellovibrio sp. | reverse complement strand
ACTGTAGCTAGATATTATACGCCAAGTGGAAGATCCATTCAGGCTGAAGGAATTCAGCCAGATGTCGAAGTGGATAGTTTAGATCCTAAGGTTTTTGCTAAAGCTAAAAAACATAGAAGAGTTCGTAGAGAAAAAGACATGAGAGGTCACCTTTTGGGAGAAAAAGAAAAGCAGAAACAGAAGAAAAAGAAAACCTTTAACTTTTGGTGGTTGTCTAGTTCAAAGGCAAAAGAAAAGTTGAGTAAAAGAGACAAACTTTTGAATGAGGACTTTCAGGTTCTTCAAGCCTATAATTACCTAAAGGCTTGGAAGGTGATGAAAAACTTTGACAGAATGAGGCAATAAGGTCAAAGCCTTCTTCATCTTAAAATAGAGAAGGCTTTTGTTTTGTTATTGTTCTTTTTGCTTTTCTTCTTCAGTGATTTCGGCGTTATCAATAAGGAATTGAATGGTTTTTTCTTCTCTTAAATAACGAAGGAGAAGATTGAGGCTATCGTTCTTTTTATATTCTTCGAGGATTTTATCTGGTTGTGTTTGTTTAGCATAAGCTTCTTTCATAAGATGGAGAGAAAGGTCTTTTTCTTCAACCTGGATGTTTTCTTTTTCAGCTATTTTTTCAAGAAGCAAAAAGACTTTACTTAGGTTCTCGGCTGTCTTTTTAAGGTCTTCCCTCCATTTTTCCTCGTACTCTACAATGGCGTTTTGAGGATAACCTTGCTGTGAAAGCTCTCTGTGGACGTTATGTAAAATTTGTTGATATTGTTGTTTGTAAAGGCTTTCTGGAATGTCTGAAACAAAATTTTCCTTTACAAGAGCGTTGAGGACATTTTCTTTTAGAACTTCTTTGGCCTGATCTTCTTTTTGTCTGGTTAGAAAATCTTTAAACTGTTCTTTGAGGTCATTCAGGGTTTTGCTTTCATCTTTAAGAAAATCCTGGGCCAGTTTATCATCAATAGGTGGGTAAGAGGGTTTTTCAAGTTTTTGTATTTTTACTTTAAAGCTTACTGGCTTTCCTGCGAGCTCTGGAGAATAATCTTCAGGAAAAGAAAGGTTTAAGGTTCTTTCTTCTCCCACTTTAGCTCCAATGAGTCCTTCTTCAAATCCTGGAATAAATGTTTTTGATCCAATTTGAAGGCGATATCCTTGAGCACTTCCGTTTTGCAGTTTTTCACCGTCAACAAAACCTTCAAAGTCGATGGTTACAAAGTCCTCTTCTTGAGCGCCTCGATCTTCCAAAACAGGAGTTAGTTCCATGCGACTTTTCTGGATGGACTTCAAAGACTCTTCCACTTCCTGGTCGGTAACGGTGACGGAAGGTTTAGAAACTTTTAAACCTTTGTATTTTTTTAACTCAATTTCAGGTTCTATATCCGTTTGAAAAGAAAAGGTATAGGGAGTGTTCTCACTTAACTCTTCCAGTTTTCCGTGGATGGAAGGGGGGCCAAAAACTTTTAAATCTAGTTCTTTGATGGCATAATCGATTCCAGCTGAGATGATATCTTGTCGAGCTTCCTTGAGAGCATAATCTTTGTATTTTGTTTTTATAATATCTAGAGGGGCCTTTCCTTTTCGAAACCCCTTTACTTCAACATCTTTTTGGATTTCTTTAAAAGTGTTATCCATGGTTTTTTTGATATAGTCCGTGGGGACATCGATTTGGATGGTTCTTTGTAGCCCCTTTTGGTCTGTGATTTCTGCTTTCATTTTTTTCTCCTGATTGGCGCCATTTGTCATGACTTCAGGTATATAAAGAAGGGGAGGCCTAAAGGCAAGAGAATTATTGGAAAATCCTGGATTCTCCTGATAAAAGAGGGAAAAGGGTCATCATGTATGGAGATGAATTTAAAAATTGTAACGGGTAAAGGGGGCGTTGGGAAGTCTATTGTGGCTGCCGCTTTGGCATTACGCGCGGCCAAAGAAGGAAAAAAAACCCTTCTAGTTGAATTGGGAGAACCTGGTTTCTTACACTTTCTGTTTCATCATTCACCACGAGAAGGTTATCAAAAGGTGAGTGAAAACCTATACTTGGACTGTTGGAGTGGCGAAGGCAGTTTAAGGGAATATGTACATCATTGGGTGAGGCTTCAAAAGGTGGTGTCATTATTCTTTGATAACCCCGTTATGAAGTCCTTTATTAAAACGGCTCCGGGGCTCCGAGAGCTTGCCATTATGGGTAAGTTTACAAGTGGGATTCGTGAATGGGGCCCTCCTCTTCCCTTTGATGAGGTGGTGATGGATAGTTATTCCACAGGACATTTTTTAAGCCTCTTGCGGGCGCCTCGAGGAATTTATGAGATGATTCGTAGTGGGCCCATGGGCGTTCAGAGCCGTCGAATTTTCGAGGTGCTAAAAGGCCCGCTGACCCAGTATTTTTTGGTGGCTTTGCCAGAACAGATGCCAGTTCAAGAGATGAAGGAGCTGGATCAGACTCTTCAGAAAGAGTTTCAGATATCAGCCCAGATGGTGATTAATAAATGGTTGGAAATAGGATCCGGTGAGGAGCGTTTATCACAACTTGCGTTATCTTTAGAAGGTCAGGCAAGAGAGTTTTCTGTTTTTATTAAAAAAAGACTACAGCGACAAAGAGAAGTTCTAGAAAGTTTAAAAGGCGACCAACCGCTTTTTTTACCCCTTGTTTTGGATATGGATTTGCTTCATGTGGTACAGACTCTTTCTTCTTATATGGCTGAGCAATGGACAAGTTAATCGAACAACACAAAATTTTAATCTGTGTGGGAAGTGGCGGAGTTGGAAAAACAACTTTTTCTGCCAGTTTGGCCTTACGTTCAGCCCAGAAAGGCTACAAAACACTGGTTTTAACCATTGATCCATCTAAGAGATTGGCGACATCTTTGGGACTTTCTCTGGATAAACCCGAAGTGGTTGAGGTGCCGAAGACGGGTGGGAAGCTCTTCGCTTCCACACTTCATTCAGAGAAAATTTTTGAAGAGTTTATTAAAAGTGTATCTAAAAACCCTTTGAAAGCTCAGAAGCTTCTCAATAACCGTCTTTATCGCTTAATGGCTACATCTTTGAGTGGCTCCCAGGAGTTTACTTCCATGGAGATGTTGATGTCGATAATAGCCAAACGAGAATTCGATAAGGTGATTTTAGATACCCCGCCTGCTCAACACGCCAAGGATTTTTTACAGGCCCCAGAGAATTTTTCAAACCTTTTTCAGGAGTCAGTGATTAAGTGGTTTATCAGGTCTTATGATAATATGGGGTTGGTGAAAAAAATTTTTAAGAAGAGCACACATTTGGCTTTGAAGGTCTTGCAGAGGCTCACGGGATCGGAATTTATGGAAGAGCTTTCAGATTTTTTTGAAGGCCTTTCTGATATACGGGAAGCTCTTTTGGAAGAAAGTCAAAAAGTGATGTGTCTTTTAAGGGAGCCCACAACGGGATTTGTGCTGGTTACAGGTTTTGATGCCTCTAAACTATGGGATGCTTTATCTTTTTCTTCTCAAATTAAAAAACAGGGGTTTGGTTTGCGTTATGTAATCTTAAATCGTGCCTTCCCTCAGTGGAAAAATGGAGAATTAAAGCTAGAGGACTTTGGCGGAGAAAAGTGGCTTTTTGATTTATATGTTCGTTTTGATCGGTTTTATCAAAAGAGAAAAGAGGTTTATTTGGACTTTGTAAAGAAAGTTGATGTACCCTATATCTTAGTACCAGAAATGAATAAAGATATTTATGGTTTAGAAGACTTGAAAAAGATATGGGATAAGGTGCAAACCCTTATAGATAAGGGGGAGGGGGCTGAAAATGCTTAAGACTAGCTGGGCAAAACTGTTTTTTTTGTGTTTTTTGGCTTTAACGTTTGTCCGTTGTTCTTTTTACAGGAAAAAACCAGAACAAAACGCTTATGCCTTTAAACCAACAGATGTTCGTTTGGTTAAAAAATTTAATACGGGCAGTAAGTATATGGATGAGGGGCACTATGAGTTGGCTATTGAGTCTTTTAAATCCATTTTGGTTCAACATCCGGCGTCTGATTTGGAAATTGTGACTTACTTTAATTTGGGGGCCTCTTATGAAGCTTTAAAAAAATGTAAAAAAGCAGCTCGTTATTATCGAAAGGTGACAAGGTTAGGGCATGGAAAGTTTAAGAAAATAGAGGCCCAAGCTTTTTTTCGTCTGGGGTATGCTTATCTTTGTTCTGGTCGGCCCCAGAAAGCTTTAGCTGCATTTACAGATGCCTGGTTGCGAAAAGATTATTTGCCCCTGGAGAAGGCCAGTGCCATTTTGCCGGCTCAAATGGGTTTAAGCTATATTCTTGTGGGGAACGAGAAAGAAGCTAAAAAGTATTTTGAGCGAGCATGGAGTGGTTTATTAAAAGTTTCTAAGTCTTACAAAGTGCAAAAATTAAAGTTAGAAAAAACAGCGCAAACAATGTATTTAATGGGCCTTATGGATCATGTGCCTTTTCAGAAGATGGATCCTCAAAGATATTTAAAGGCCATTTACTTTATGCAAGCCTTTTTATTAAAAGCTGTTGAAATGGATGTGGCCCCTTGGTCACAAAAGGCTTCTCGGCACCTTCTTGAGTCTCATGATCGTGTTTGGCTTTTGGTCAAGCGCTTGAAAAAAAACAAGAAATTTTCAAGTTCACAGAGAATTCTGCAAAAAAAGAGGAATGCTTTAATTACAAAAGCTTTGGGGAATGTGGAAAAACTAAAGGCATTAAGATTTCCTGAGGATATGGATAAAAAAATAGTCAAAGAACTTTTTCGAAAAATGGCGATTCGGAAAAAACGTTTTATTGAATATTTATCAAAAAACACTTTAGAGACCCCTTTGACCACAGAAGCAAAGAGGCGTCAGCAGTTGAGGCAAAAGGGAAGGACTTATAGGCCAAATCCTATTTTGGAGGAGAAGTCTTTAAAGTCTAATAAAAAACTCTAAGAGGAGAATAGATGACAAAGGAATGGACTTCTTTTAAAAAGGGGCTTTTTGTTTATTTATCAGGCTTAAGGATTTTAAAAGAGGTCCCTTCTGCTTGGATATTTGTTTTTTTGCCGTATTTTTTGAGTGGCTTTTTAATTCTTTTTAGTTTTGTTTGGGGAGGATCTCAAATTTTTGGGGTCGTCCAATGGGCTTTGACTTTTTTTCCTTTTGAGCCAGGAGGTTTTTGGTATGGCCTTTTGTATTATCCTTTTGTTTTTCTGTTATGGATTAGCTTTGCTATAGTTATGACCTTTCTTTTTTATATTTTGGTTAGTATTATTT
>RFKI01000124.1 GCA_003694355.1 Bdellovibrio sp. | reverse complement strand
GTCTTCTGTTTTTAAAAGAGGGATGTGATTGGCTTTAAGCCGCTGGATGACAAGAAAATGGGGATGTCCATATTTTCTTTTTCTTGCAGAAGATATAGCGACGTTTAATTGAGGAAGATGCTGTAAAAGTTTTTTTGATGTGCTGCTAGCACTTCCATGGTGTCCGAGAAGCAGGATCTTAATCCCTCTAGGAATTCGAGGAGCCCAAATTTTTTCCTGTTGTTGTGGACTGTCCCCGGGAATGAGAATCTGGTTGTATGCGATATAAACAGCGCTTTGGGCATTGGAAGAGGATAAAAAATTGGTTTTAAAAGGATAGATAGAAAATATGAGTTTGTTTTGTTGTGTTTTACACTTTTTTATATGTCTAATGATTTTTCGTTTTCGGGAACTCGTGTAGGGGGGCAAAGGCTTATAATGGTAGCATGTCTTTAAAATTTTTTGACTTAAAGGTTTTAGAAAACTCATGTGATCCCAGTCGTTGTGAGTGAGGAAAACTTCGTTTTGTTTGGATTTGCAAGATAAAAGTATCTGGTGCCAATTGATTTTTTCTCCGCCCACATCAATATGAAGACAAGATTCATTGGTAATGAGCGATGTCCAGAGCCCTTGTCCCACATTCCAAATGGCAAATAAAGGGAATGGGACATGTTGTTGAGTGGTTTGGCTCCAAAGAATTAAAATGAGAAATAAGGCTTTTTCCATAAAATCTCCCAGAGACCAAGAGTTAAAAACAAAAGAAACAGATAGATCCAGGCACTAGAAAGCGAAAAGGGGAGGGAGGGTGAAGCTGTCGCAGAGAGAAAAAAGTGATCAGTTAGAGCGCTGAAAAGGATGTTAAGACTTTCCCAGAATTTATCTACATAGGGGGAAAGAGGAGGGACAAGTCCTAAAAGAGACATGGGAAGGACCCATAAAATCCAAAGTGGTGTTAAGGCCCAATTGATTAAAATGCTAAGGGGAGAAAGTGGAGAAAAGGAGAGCAGAAGTGGCTGGAGGCCCAAATAAAGAAAAGTGATTTTAATAAGAGGGCGCTTAATAGGAAGACTGATCAGTAAACTGGCTGCCCAGCTGAGAAGAAACGAAAAGGAGCTCCACCATTCAGGAAATAGGAAGAGGGTCAGGCAGCCTGTTGCCCAAGCTCTTTGAACAGGGCTCCAGAAAAGTTTTCGTTGTTTTTGAAAGTAATTAATAAGAAGAGCCAGGAAGGCTCGTGTTACAGGTGGACGCATTTGGCAGGCCAAGCAAAAGATAAAGAGGCTCAAAAGGGTTAGGGCTTTGTTTCTGCGGCAGCAAAAAGAAACTGCTTTTTCCAGAGAGAGAATATGAAGACCTGAAATCACCAGTAAATGATAGAGTCCTAAGGTTTTCATGCTCTGCACCAATGAAATATTTGAGGGAGAGGATGAACCGCATAAAAGACTGCGATAAATCCACTGCCAAGGGCTATTAAAAGGGGTGAGTTGGATGCAATGGTTGTGAATAAAAAGGAACTTTTCTGCTAAGAAATTGTGCAAATCAAGATGATTTATTGATGAAAAAATAAGCAGAAAAATAAAGGGAAGATACATAACTTAGTTCAGAAGCAGGTTTTATACTTACTCTTGCTGTTATTCTTTTTAATTTTCTTAAAATACCTGTTCATCTTTCGGATTTAAGAAAATTTAATCTTTTTAAATTATCATCACTTATTTTCAAAAAAGAACAATAAAATCAGTGGGTTGTTTAAAGTTTAAAAAATAGGCAAATCGCTCAAATTCGCTCCAATAAACGGGTCTAAGGTCTGGAAACAGAGTCATTCCACAACTTTTGTGGATAACTACATCTTCTTCCACAAATAAGTTTTGATGATGCTCAGTGATAATTTCCTTTTAAACACTTTGGATGTTCGTTAAAATAAAAAAAGTTGGAGGGGGAGCTTATGGGACGGTGGCTTTTTCTAGTGAGTGCTTTTTTTCTGATATCTTGTGCGGGATTGTGGAAACAGGAGCCCATTTCTTCGGCGCAGATAGAAAGCCGTTTAGATGATTTGAGTGCAAATCTTAAGAAAGCAAAAATTCAAATTTTGGAGCTTCAAGAACAAAATTTGATTTTAAGGAAAAGACTGGGATTGCCCGCTAAGACAGAGGCATCCCTAGCCAAAGGTTTTTATCATCGCCTTTTGTATTTTTATAAAAAAAAGGATAAAGAGAACTTTTTTAGCACCTTTTCAGTACTTCAACAG
>RFKI01000123.1 GCA_003694355.1 Bdellovibrio sp. | reverse complement strand
AACTCATTCAATATTATATGATTTTAGGAAGGCAGTACAAAGAACAACACCTTTATAGACCTTGTACGGCAGCCTTTAGAAACGTTATGAATATGGTGCGCGATAGAAGCAGTAAAATTTATAAGGAGGCAAAAGCTCAATATGGCGTTTGTCGAACCTTTATGGAGGGAGATTTCTAATGGCAAAGCTTTCCGTTTTTAAAAATGGACTTCTCTTTGCCGAACTGGAACTCCAGGAAGGACAGGAGTATATCATTGGGCGTGGTACTGATGCTCAAGTTATTCTAGAAAAAGAAAAAGGTATTTCCCGACATCACATTCGCCTTTACCATGATGGTAACTATTGGATTGCGGAATTGCTCTCTAAACACTCTTCTCTCATATTCCAAGGAGAGCCTTGCGAAGCCATTGAATTGAGTTCGAACATGGAATTTGCTTCTTCTGTCTATTCTTTTCGATTTGAAATAGAAAGCCAAGAAGAAAAACCTTCTTCAAAAGAAGAAGCCAGTGAAAAGTCTTTAATTGTTGTACACCCCGCTCATTCCAATAACCCTTCCCCAAAAACGGAAGAAGATGTTGATAAAACCATTAACTATGCCAATGAAGACCAAACTCTCTTAGGACCAAACCCTCAAATGGTTGCTTTTCTGAGGGTGCTTTCTGGCCCCGGTGAAGGCGATCTGTTTGAGATGAAAGGTGTTTCTTGGACAGTGGGAAGAGATGAAGAATGCAGTATACAAATCTCCCATCCCAACCTCAGTCGCAAACATTTTGAAATATCCAAGGAAGAGGAAAAATATTACCTTATTGACCTAAAAAGCTCCAATGGCACCTATGTTAATGATAAAAAGGTTGATCCAGATAAACCTGTAGAAATAAAAAGTGGCGACACCATTCGTGTTAAACGACTCCTTTTTTCTTTTGAAATCCGCAACCAACAACAAATTAGAATGCTCCAAGAACAAAATGCTTCTCCATCTGGAGGAGCCCTGGCACCCTATGGCATTCCCCCATCAGGTGGCGGGGCTTTAGGATTCCCAGGAGTTGTACGAATCCCTCAAGGCCAAATGAGTTCAAACCTACTCGAAAAAATAAAAACACACAAAATAAGAGTTTTAATTGCTCTTCTTGGCATGATTTTCCTTTATTCTATGCTCTTTCCAACCACAAAAACTATGGAGAAAAAAGAAAGTGCTTCAAAAAGAAAAGTGCTAACCAAAGAGCAACTGGCTCAGGCACGGATACTTCTGCAAACCGCTCAAAACCACTATATTAACGCTAGATATGTCAATTGCATCGATGAGCTCAAGACCCTTCATTCCATTATTCCTGTATACGAAAACTCAAGGGAACTTTTAAAACTTTGCCAAAATGGATATGAAACTATTCTCGCTGAACAAGAAAGAGAGCGGATGGAAAAAGAACGTAGAAAAAATGAGGCTCTTACCCAAAAAATCATCCATAAATGCCGTCAACAAATTGATTCTTTTCAATCAGAAGCAGAGCTGGATCAATGTCTCAGCCCCGTTTTTGACATTAACCCATCTCATCCCGCCATTGATGAGTTAAAAGCCGTCTTGAGGGAAAAAATAAATAATAAACTTTTGCAAGAAGAACAACAACGCACCTACAGAACCAAGGTTGCTCGAGGATATGCTTCATTTAAAAAGTGCGAAAAGCTTTATAATGAAAAAAAATATTTAAAGGCCATTGACCAGTGTCAAAAATACTTATCGGCCAAGTATCCTGAGCAAGGTTTTCGCATAAACAAAGCCAATTCCATATTGAATAAATCGAAAGAAACAATCTCCCATCTCGTTTCTTCATGGCTTAATAAATGCAATAGCCTCTTTAAAGAGGGCAAATACAAAGAAGCCTATTTAAATTGTCAAAAAATAGTCAAACGTTTTCCAGCCAACCAAAAAGCACTTGATATTAAAAGAAAATCAAAACTTCTTTTACAGAAAAAAATGAAGTCCCTATACGAAGATGCTGTCCTCGAAGAAAGCATGGGTGGCATTGAGGGAGCTAAAAGCAAATTTTTAGAAATTGTCCATCAAGATATCAAAGGCGGAAAATATTATATTAAAGCCAAGTCCAAGTTAAAGAAATATGGAGAAGAATTGTGAATTTTACTGATCGATCTTATGGCGGAAAACTGTTTTGTCCAACTCCTCTCGTTCACTATGAAGAAGATCTTAGTTTTTTCTCAATCACAACCTCATGGTCGGAAAAAAAGCTGGCAAAAACACTCTCCGAGCAGTCTAAACAATACTTTTTCTCTCTGTATAACGATAGGGATTCCACATTTCCCTTCTCTCATTTAACCTGTCTTTCCAGTACAGCAAATATCTTAAGAGCGACTCTCTTTATGATAAATGACTCTTTATATAACGATCACAACAAAAGCGAGTATAATGCTGCTGCCGAAATGCTCATTTTGTCTCGAGATCAGAAAGAAATCAATTGGGCTTTTGCTGGAAGCTATCATGTATTTCTCAGTCGTCCTCAGGAGCCTCTTCGCATTCTCTCAGCTTCCATGGATCTTGCTGCAGAACTAAGCTCACCTCAAAGCCCATTTCCTCCGCTTCCCGGACAACTCCTTGGCGTTTTTTCAAGCTCCAATCCGTCTATTCGCTCCTATCATTATAAACCACAAGACAAACTCTTATTTATTTATCGAAGTTTTTTAGAACCACAGTTTTTTCAAGTAACATACGATCAAGTGCAAGTGTCCTTCCTCACTCAACTTCTTTCTAAAAACCATCCCGACCTCCCTTTTTGGTTAGGCATTCTGGAGCTTAGCTAGAAGGGAAAATGGCCCTATAAAGTTCCAACAAAGAAGGCTCCACCTCAACGTTCTGTTGTTGAGGCCAAATATCATAAACCAGGGCATTGTTGATAGAAATGGTCCTCTGTAATAAAAATTGATTTCTTCTTTTCAGAAACAGGGAATGATATCTTTTTTTATAATCTTCTTTTTTTGCCATTTTCCAAAGAAGAAAACTTCTAAAAAGCGGATCTTTGCACTTACTAATTAAACGCCGTCGATAATGCTTGTTAAAAAAACCAAGACAGGCTCCACGAAGAGGCTTTGTTTTTTTCTTGAGCCTCTTTCTTGCTACAAAAACCCACTCAGGTCGACTAAATTGCATTCCTAAACTTTCGAGGGTACTCCATCTTTTTTCCCGTAAAGCAGCGTAAGCTATAAGTGAAGCCAACTTTTTACTCTTGTACACTTTCAAATATGATTGCCCTTCATGAAACCAGGATTCCAAATTTTTTTCTAAAAAGAGCCTTTTCCTTAAGAAATAGTATATCTTTTCAAAGTCTGAAAGAAATCTCATTCTCTTCAAGGAAAGCTTTTCCCTCAGTGGAAGCACATATTGATTCACAATGTATTTATATTCTTGAGAAGACGCCTCTATGGGAAAAAGCCCTTGAGGATCTTTAGTTAAATGAAAAACTTCAGGATTCTCTTTTAGAAAAGAAAACAATGGGCCCAGCTTAATTGCAAAAACATCTTCCTCCTTCTTTTTTCTCTGCCAGGAACTCCAACGAGACTCCAAAAGAATGGGAGACTCTTCATAAAGAGAGACACTCTCAAAAGGACGCGACTCATATGGTGAATTCAACATATCTAGAAAGTTCCTTCGTTTCAAATGAGGAAAGAGAATCTCATGCGAGTCCACTTCAGCCCCTAAAAGGCGAAAAAGGGTCTGACCCAAGCCAACTAAAGATAAATTCTCATCAACCCTTTGAGTCTTGAAAGAAAGGCCTTTTGCTGGCTTAAATAATAGAACTGATTGAGTTTTTCTTATATGCAAGTTCAACGGATCTAAATTGTACAAAGAAGTTCCATCTTGAATTCGCCCTTGTATGCCCACAAAGAAAATATGGGTTTTTTGCCATAAACCACGCTTTTTTAAAGAACGAATAAGAACTCCTAAAGAATCCTCAAGCTCTTCCAGCTGCCCCTCATAAGATCGGGCTCGTAGCTCTCCAAACTCATTTTGTGTAGAAAACTGAATAAACTCCAAATTCGGCAAATACAAAACAGAAAAAAAGGGGCGACCATGGACTTCTTTCTTTTCCCATTGGAGAAATCTTTCAAAAACATTCCCAGCAGAAAAATACATTTGAGACTCTGAGATCTTTCTCGGTTCTTCAAACAGCTCAAACCCTTGAGCAAGCCCCTGATGACGCCAAAGAGCGCCTCCACCAGAAAAAAAAGCTGTTCGATATCCTTTTTGCACAGCAACTTCTGAAACCAGAGGAATCTTGGCAGGCAAAAAAGTACTTCCATTAAAATGAAGTTGATGCTCTATGGGATAAAGCCCTGTTAATATAGATGCCATAGCTGGAGCTGTTAATACAGAAGGCGTGTAAACATGAGTAAAACGCACAGACTCCTGACATAAAGTCAAAAATCCTTTCCCCTTCTTTCTGCTATTCACAAGGTCTTGACAGTTAAAGTCCTGAAACCCTAAGGAAGAAACAGCAATCACCAAGACTGAGGGAGAAGAAGTGTTTTTTAACCCACAAGAGGTTAAAACAAGCATTAAGATCACGAGGCTTATGCCTTTCAACATATCGCACCTAAAAAACATAGCCTTTATCATACCTTGACCATTCTACAAAAGACCAGAGATAATGCTTTATAGCTTCCAAAATAAAGAGGTTTTTTATGTTAACAGATAAATTCTTTATAATCGCTGAATATGGGCATGACATCACTCTTTGGATTTTAGTTTTACTGAGCATCTTTAGCCTGGGATTTATACTGGAAAGATTTTTGTACCTTAAAGGCATTCTTTCCAAAAGCCGAAAAACCATTGCTCTTTTTAGGGATATTCTTCTTAGTAATAATTTAAAAGAAGTTGAAGACATCTCAAAAGATAGAGAAAGCCTGGATGGTCGCGCTCTTCTCCTCGGACTACGTCATCTTGAAAAAAATGGATCTAAAGGCCTTGAAGAGGTTTTTAATTCTTTTTCTATCACAGAAAAGCCTAAACTGGAAAAACACCTTAACTTTCTAGCCACAGTAGGCTCCAATGCTCCATTTATTGGACTTTTAGGAACTGTTTTTGGCATCATGGACGCCTTTAGAGGCTTGGCCACCTCTCAAGGAGATGCTGCTGCTGTAATGATTGGTATTTCAAAAGCACTTGTTGCTACAGCCACAGGTCTCCTTGTGGCGATTCCTGCTGTGATTGCTTATAACTATTTTAACAAGCAGGTTCGAAACATTTTCCAAAACCTTGAAGTGATTAAAGAAGTTTGCTTGGCTTATGCAAAAGTCTCTAAAGGATAACAAAGTATGGCGTCTAAAATTAATAATGACCAAGATGATGCTCCCATTGCAGAAATAAACATTGTTCCTTTTGTGGATATTATCCTTGTTGTTTTAATCATTTTTATGGTGACAACCCCTTTTATTATGAAGCCCAGCATTCACATTAACTTACCAAAAGCAGCCAGCGGCGAAGAAACCACCCCCACCCAACTAAACTTTAGCATCACAGCCAATGGAACTATCTTCCTTAATGGGAAAAAAATTTCTGAAAATGAAATTTCAGAAAAATCTAAAGAAGCCTTAAGCCAAAATCCCCTCACTCAAGCTATCATCTCGGCAGACAAAGACGTCCCTCACGGAACTGTTATTAAGGTGATTGATCTGGTTAAATCCTCTGGCATTACCAAATTTGCCATTACAATTGACAAAAAATAGTTTTAAAAAGGTTTTTTATTTCCTCTGTAGAAATGGTCTTTTGAAGTAAATCTTCCAAACAAGTCATCTGGGAAGGCTCATAGCCACAAGGACGAATTCCTGAAAAAGCTCCCTGATCTTTCTTCACATTAATAGCCACACCATGATAGGTCACCCACTTCCTCACAGCAATACCAATGGAAATCACTTTCTTGTTATTAACCCAAATCCCCGTTTCCCGCACAACAGGACTCAACCCCAAATGGCATAAGCCCTCTTTACAAAGGCTTTCTAAAAAACGCAGATAAGCATGCACGTCTCGAGCCCTTAAATAGGGCCTTTCTTTTTTTAAATTCCAAATAGGATAAATAACCACTTGGCCAGGACCATGATAAGTGGCTCTCCCTCCGCGACTCACATAATGAACTTCCCCTTGCCAACCTTTTATATCATGTTTTTGAGATGCTCGCCCCAGAGTGACTACAGGAGGGTGTGAGCATAAAATCACTTTATCCTTTTGGCCTGAAAAAACCTCTTCCACAAGCTGAAGTTGTTGCTTTTCAGCCTCTGAATAAGGAATCTCCCCCCACTCTAAAAAATCAAAATGATTTTTATTATAAGCTCGGTCGCTTCTGAGCTCCATTACCTTTTCCCAGGGGCTTTTGAATAATATGGATAGCATGTCCCAAAGCAGCTTCTGCACTTTCCATCATAACTTCACCTAGAGTGGGATGTGGGTGAATGGTTAAAGCTATATCTTCTAAGCGAGCCCCCATCTCTATAGCTAAAGCCGCCTCACTAATAAGCTGACTCACTTCTGGACCAACCATATGCACACCCAAAACCACATGGGTTTTTGCATCAGCAATAATTTTGACAAAGCCCTCTGTTTGCATCAATGAAACGGCTCTACCATTGGCTCCAAAAGGAAATTTCCCAATTTTTAGTTCTGCATATCCATTTTTCCGACACTCTTCTTCACTCCAGCCCACAGAAGCTATTTCTGGATCTGTAAAAATCACAGCGGGAACAGTTTTCACATCATAAACCCGATTCTGACCAGCAATCACCTCAGCCACCATAACCCCTTCAAAACTGGCCTTATGAGCCAGCAAAGGCTGTCCTGCCACATCTCCAATGGCAAAAATATGAGGCACACTTGTACGACGTTGAGCATTGACCTCTATAAACCCTTTATCATTGACCCTTACACCCACCTTATTTAGGCCCACTTGATCTGATAAAGGCTGGCGTCCCACCATCAAAAGAATTTTGTCAGCATCAAAAGTCACTTCTTCGGATCCTTTAATAGCCTTGACCTTTAAATGCTTCCCTTTTTTCTCATAAGACTGTGCCCGAACATTATAATGAATTTGAACTCCTGATTTTTTAAGCTTTCTTTCAATAATCTGCACCACTTCTTTTTCCACAACCCCTTTTAAAAGAGAGTCATTGGCCTCCAGAATCTCCACCTTCGTTCCCAACTGATTTAAATAGGTGCCCATTTCCAGTCCAATATACCCACCTCCAATAATCACAATTTTTTTAGGCAGTTGTTGTAAGTCCAAAGCCCCAGTTGAAGACAAAACATGCTTTTCATCAATGGAAAACCCTGGAATCTCCATGGGTTTTGAACCTGTAGCCACAATATAGTAAGAAGCCCCCACTTTTTGAGAGCCTTCCTTCGAGGAAATGATCACTTCCTTATCTGAAAGAAACTGCGCTTCTCCTTTAAAAATGTCTATACCGTTTCCCTTCAAAAGCTGCTCCACGCCTCCTCTCATTCTTTGACAAACTGAGTTTTTCCACTCCCAAAGTTTTTTCATATTGAGTTTGATATCAGAAATTTCAAAACCCATTTCATGGGCCTGGTGATGAGCTCGGTGGAAAAAGTGAGCAGCAGTAATCATGGCTTTAGAAGGGATACATCCTACATTCAGGCAAACTCCTCCTAAAAATTCTCTCTCCACTATGGCTGTTTTAAGCCCCAACTGAGCACACCGAATGGCGGCCACATATCCGCCAGGGCCTGCACCAATAACACACACATCATATTGTTTCATGAGAGCATCTCCTTAAATCATATCCAGCATAAGTTGACTGGGCTGCTCGATTCTTTGAATAAAAGCTTTTAAAAAGTTAGCCGCAACTGCTCCATCTATGAGTCGGTGATCGCATGTTGCGGTAAAATTCATCACTTTAGCCGCTCGAAACTTTCCATTTATCATAACAGGCTTATCCACAATTTTATACATGCCAATAATCGCCACTTCAGGATGGTTAATAATTGGAGTGGCATAAGTTCCACCCACACTTCCTATATTTGTAATGGAAATGGTAGCTCCTTTCATTTCTTCAAGACTCAATTTACCTAAACGCGCCTTGTTGGCTAGTTCATTAATCTCTTTAGAAACCTGCAATAAAGTTTTCTGATCGGCATTCTTAACCACCGGCACAAGTAGGCCATTGGGTGTATCTGCTGCAAACCCTATGTGAAAGTACTTCTTATAAACAATCTCACCGGCCTCATCATCAATGCTGGCATTAAACATAGGAAACTCTCTTAGAGTGGCAATCAAAGCCTTCATGACAAAGGGCAAATACGTGATCTTAACCCCATACTGCTCTCCAAGAGCTTTGGCCTGTTGGCGAACCTTTACCAGCTCTGTGACATTTGCTTCATCCATAATCGTAAAATGAGGCACGATGTGCTTAGTCTTTTGCATTTGCTCTGCAATTTTTCGACGAATACCTCTTAAGGGCACTCGCTCTTCCTGTTCCGTCACACCTTGTCCATAAGAAGGCGTCCATAACTCTTTTGCAGCCGAAGGCACCACTTCCATCCCTCCTTGCTGTTGAGGTGCAGACGTTGAAGCCACCTTTAACACATCCTCTCGAGTCACACGCCCAGCCAAACCTGTTCCTTCTATCTTATTAATATCTACATGAAGCTCCCGAGCTAAACGACGCGTTGATGGTGTGGCTAAAACATTGGCCACAGGAGGATAATAGTCATCTGAAACAATTTGAGTGGGAATAGGCTCTCTCTTTTCTGGCTTGGCCTCAGGCTGAGAAGGAGCCGCTTCTTTTTCCTTTGTTTCTCCACTGGCTTTTTTCCCTTCACTTTCTTCCAATACAAGGAGAGTCGTTTCAATGGGCACAATGTCCCCTTCCTTGACTTTTAACTCTTTAACCACCCCGGAAAAGGGAGTTGGCACCTCTACAGTCGCTTTATCCGTCATCACTTCTGCAATAGGCTGGTCCTCTTCAACGACATCGCCTTCTTTCACCAACCATTTAATCATTTCTCCTTCTGTAACACCTTCTCCTATATCAGGAAGTTTGACTTCTTTTAATCCCATGAGATATGCTCCCCTTTCTTTAAACCTTTTACAAAAAGTTCTCCCGCCCGATAAGAGCTTCTTACCAAAGGCCCGCTGGCCACATATAAAAAGCCCAGCTCTTCAGCGGCAGCCTTCCAAAAAGAAAACTCTTCTGAAGAAAGATACTTTTTCACTTTAAGCTTATGTTTGGCAGGCTGCAAGTATTGCCCAAAAGTTAAAATATCACATCCCACCTGACGCAAATCCTTCAAACACTGAAAGATCTGATCGTTGGTTTCCCCAAGCCCTAACATTAAAGAAGTTTTTGTATAAATCTGCGGGTTTTGTTTCTTGACATACTCCAATACGAAAAGAGACTGTTCATATCCAGCTCGAGGGTCTCGCACTTCTTTTTGCAAAGCCTCCACAGTTTCCACATTATGGGCAAAAACATCTGGCGCTGCCTCTATCACTTTATCAATAAGAACTGTTTCTCCTTTAAAGTCTGGCGTTAGAACTTCAACCAGAATTTTGGAGCTCAATTTTTTAATTTCTTTAACTGTTTTGGCAAAATGACCAGCTCCTTGATCTTCCAAATCATCACGATCCACGCTGGTTAAAACCACATAATCCAACCCCATTACAGAAACGGCATGAGCCACTTTGTAAGGTTCCTGTTGATCCAACACACCCTTGGGATTTCCCGTCTTAACGGAACAAAAACGACAACCTCTGGTGCAAACATCCCCCATAATCATAATGGTCGCCGTTCCCCCACCCCAACATTCACCCATGTTGGGGCACCGAGCTTCCTGACACACTGTTGCAAGACTTAAATGCGAAAGCAGTTCTTTGATTTTTAAATAACGAGGTCCTGATGGTGGACGAATTTTTGGTTTAGGAGGCAATGTTGTTGTTTTCATGACTTAACCCATAGCTTTTTCAAAATTTTTCTCAATATATAGCCCGCTTGTTGGGATGTCATCCGTTCTTCTTTAAAAAGCCAACTCTAGAGGCGACTGATCGTCCAATTCCAGGACTTGTTGCTCCAGCTTCATGGGAAAAGCCCACACCTGAAGGCCTTTTTTGTAGGCCTCTTGGAGCAAGCGCGCATAATCTGGATCAATCTCGCTGGCAGGCGCAAATTTAACACAATCGGTTCTTTGCACAGTAAAAACAAGAGAAGCCTCATGTCCCTTTTCCATTATCTTTATTAACTCTTCCAAATGCTTTTGCCCTCTCTGAGTCACAGCATCAGGAAAAAGAGCCATATCTCCATCTGCCAATGTCACATTTTTAACTTCCATGTAGTGGTATAATGAACCTGCTGAAAATAAAAAATCAAAACGGGTTTTAGCCCCCACCTTTATCTCAGGCTTTACTTGAGTGTATTTTTTTAAAAAAGAAAACTTTTGCCAGGACTCTTTAACTAACTTATTGGATAAGTGTGTAT
This sequence comes from Bdellovibrio sp., assembly GCA_003694355.1. Taxonomy (GTDB): domain Bacteria; phylum Bdellovibrionota; class Bdellovibrionia; order Bdellovibrionales; family UBA1609; genus J124. The sequence goes on along the minus strand of RFKI01000123.1, from coordinate 5,470 downwards.
TCACTCCCACCCAAGACGATGGTGTTTTAATAAACTGTAAGGTGTATTGGAGTTTTCTCTTAGGATCATTGTTGTGAGTTAATAAACACTCCGCCTCTGGAATCAAGCAGCCCTTCATGCTACCCGTATTGGGAACATGAACAACGACTTCCTGTCCATCAGGAAGTCGTGCATCTGCAAAAAAACGTTTATATCTTTTTAAAAAATGCCCCGAGACAAGAGGCTCTTGAAACCTCATTTCCCTTTTAAATGACGATCAATAATTTTAGAGAAGTGGTCTATCGGTAAAGCCCCATTTACAGAAACCCCATTGATCAAAAAGCCTGGAGTTCCATTGAATCCAAACTTGATAGCTTCTTCCTTGTCCTCTCTTATCCTCTTCTTAATACTTTCTTTTTCAATGTCTTTTTTAACTTTTTTAAGATTAGCTCCCACCTTTTTAACAGCCTTGTCTAAAAAGGGAATGCCTTCATTATAGAGCTCTCTTTGATGCTCATAGAGATAATCATGGAACTTCCTGGCTTTTTCATGATCTTGAAGAGCCACTGCTTCAAAATACTGAGCAGACTCCATGGAGTATCTGTGGTTGGGATAGTGTTTATAGAAAATACGAATCTTACCTTTATACTTTTCTAGCAACTGGGTTAATGTCACATGAGCTCTCGCGCAATAGGGACATAAAAAGTCAGAATACTCCACAATGGTCACTGGAGCATCTTTAGTTCCCCAAAAAACACGGCCTTCATCAATTTTTGGTTTTTTAGGGTTTTTAAACTCTTCTTCCATTTGAGCTGCCATTTTCTTTTCCTGCTCAGCATACGCTTGCTCTTTTGCTTTAGATACCGCTTCATTAACTGTGTCTAAAAAGCCTTTTGGATCTTTTTTAATAGCTTCGAAAACAATATCTGGGTTATTGGCAATGGTTTCTTTAATAATCTTTCCACAGCCGGTTAGAAAACTTGCCAGCAAAATACCTGTTAAAATAAAACGTGCTCTTTTCAAAACCCTTCTCCTTGTTAAATTCCAGTTTTCAGTTATTTTGACAGCAAAACCCCTGAAAATCAAACACCATCTTACAGGCTTTTGTCCATAAAAAGAGTTTCATCCCTCGTTTTCAGGTCCTCAATCAGCCCTTTCCTCTTCTTCTGAAAACCTTTATGCTAAAATAAAATGTACAGGAGATTTTATGACAACCTTAAAACGGGGGTTTTTCTTTCTCTTTTTGATAGGGTCTGTTGTGTCTTTCGCAAAAACCTATCACTTTCGAACCCTTCGTCTTTTAGATAAAGACACTTTTCAAAAAGCCATTGAAAAGCGCATTGCCAAGGCTAACCGCATTGTGCAATCCTCCAAAGAAGAAAGCCCTCAGGAAGCCATTGAAGTGCTTCGCGACGCCTTAAAGTTCGCCCTCACTCGCCCTAACTATGATAATCTTTTAGATAACAATTTAAATCTCATTCGTTTAGAGCTTAAAAAACATAACGCCTTTGAAGACACTCTTTCAAGCGTTATTAGTGAAGCCATTTACATTTTAAAAAAGTCAAAAAATACAACCAAAAAAGCGTCCAGTCTTTTTTTGCTCACTAATTTCATGTCAGAGTTTCAGGTGGACATTAGAAAAAACAAAGAGATTCGCTCTCTTTTTAAAAAAATTCAAAAGGCCCACATTAAGATTGATCACAAAACCGCTTCTCTACTACGACAAAATATGTATTCTCTTCCCCCGCCCTCAGAAACAGCTAAGGCCGTGCTAAAGAAATGGCTTAAACGTCAAAAGGACCGATAGAGGTCAAGAGCCACCTCTTTTCCTGCCTTTTTCTGAAAAAAACGCACCCGATTCTTTCCCTTTTCCAAAAATAAATAATCCGTAGAAAAACGAGTTTTTGAAACCCAAAAGAGGGTCCCTTGACTGCCCGTGGTTTCGTTCACCACAAAAACGGGCTCCAAAGAACTCCAACAATTTTCTCCCACAAGACGAACATGATTTACAGAAGGTGGAAAAGTCACTTCTTGAGGCAATTGGGAAGAGCAAGCAAAAAATAAAGTTTCCATAGAGCTGTCTTGAGAGCTTTCTCCATCTGCACGAGACTTCTCCAGCCCCCCCATGGGCGACACAGATGACAAGTTTCTTTGCAAAACAGGCCCCTTCTTTTTTCCCAATTTTTCCGCATAAAGATTATTGAAAACTTCCTCATCTCCACCAAAAAGTGAGTAGGCTAAAGCTCCTGACATCATAATCACCACACCCACTGTCCACAAAAGCATGCCCCAGTTTATTTTTAGGTAAAGTTGTGACATTTTTTTGACACTCATATGGAACCTATCGGGAAGACCAGGGGATTTCTTAAGAGGCCCTTAATGCCAGGTCATTCCTATTAAAATGCTATAATCCCGAATAAGATCCTTTTCTGGTGAGGTAATGTCCTTAGCAATGAAGGACAAAGAACCCATTATCCTTTTGTGAATGGGCTTTTGAAACACAATACGAGTCAGGTGATACTGCTCCTCATAGTCCAGTCCCGCTCGAACATGTCTTAATTCTGGAAGCTTAATGCTATAAAAAACGTTTTCCACCTCACCCAAACCAAAAGAACGATATTTAATCCTTATGGCATTTTCAATGTTATAGGGATTATCCAAACTAAGACTTAAGTCATAGGCACTTAATGAGTAGTTCACTTTTAATTTATATCCCTTTTTTACAGTCACATTGACCTTACTAAGGCGTTCCTTCAGTTCATAAATGTCTTTTGTTTGGGGACTGGATTTTAAAAAAAGGTCGGCATGATACTCCACCAAACGCCTTAGCATAAAATTAGCAAACAACTGTTTTCGTTTTTGATCCTCTGTTTCAAAAACCCAAATGCCATCCCCATATTCTGTTTCCGCAAAACGAGTTAATGGAGCTCTTATATTTTGCTCCCCAGGAGTTCGACCAAATTCCTGTTCATACCGCTCTATAAACTCATGGGTCAGAGTTTTATCAAAAATAAGATCGAAAACATTTTTACCATCCGCATCAGGATTGCTGATAAACTCCACCTCAAAGGTTCTCAAATATCGCTCTCCTTGAGTGTCCCTCAAATACCCTGGATGATCTGGGTCAAACTCAAGAGCCCTTAAGGGGCTTAACACAAAAAAACCCAAAAATAATATAACTAGTTGAAATATCTTTATTTTTTTAAAACTCTCCATCAACTTTTAAAAATGCAAGCCAAGCTCCAAAAGATACTCTCTAAATACTTGAAAACACTTTGCTTTTTAAAGTCCCTGAAGGCTTCGCTTAGCTTCTCACTAAAACTTTGCAGCGCCCCATAGAATGGAAAATTTCTCCGTGTTTTCAGTTGCTTAAAGTTGCTAAAGAAGAGACATTGAAGGGACAAAATTTGTCGGTAAAAAATAATAATGGAAAATTTTCAGTTAAAAAGTCGTTCAGACATTCATTTGGCGCGAAAAATCTGGCATGTGGCTGGAGTGTCCCTGATAGCCATTATCTATTACCAGCTCACCTATATTGCGTCTGTACAAGCCGCCCTCTTTTTTGCTCTCCTGTTTATCATTGCTGATTTGGCGCGCCAGCAATGGCCTCTCTTAAACGAAAAAATTCTTAAGATCTTCCACCCCATTATGAGAGCTGATGAGAAAAATCACCTGGCAGGAACCACCTACATGTTCCTTGGCGTTTTTCTCATTATCGCCTTGATCCCTAACAAACACATTGTCACCCTCTCTTTGCTTTTTGTCGCCTTTGGAGACCCCATTGCCAGCTATATTGGCATCCGATATGGCAAGGACAAAATTTTAGACAACAAAAGCCTTCAAGGTTTTATTGCCGCTTTTGTAACCTGCACGCTGATCTTTTTTATCTATGCCTATGTCCATGAGCTCATGATTGAACGCCTGGTCCTTGTAAGCCTTCTAGCAGGCCTTTCTGGAGCCATAGCCGAACTTTTACCCATAAAAAAAATAGATGATAACTTCACTATGCCCTTAATCTGTGCCATATTCCTAAAAATTCTTTTTTATTTCTTTGCAGGAGCTTAGATTTTGTGAAGGTGTCTCCTTTAAAAACCAATAAACAAAAGCGGGCCGAAAAGCTCCGTCAACGCATGCATATAAATATCTATGTGCTTCCCAACCTTCTCACCACAGGAAATATGTTTTTTGGCTTTTATGCCATTGTGAAGGCCATTCAGGGACACTACATTCTGGCGGCCTATGCCATCGTGGCAGCTGCTGTGTTTGATTTGCTGGATGGAAGAGTGGCCAGAATGACTCAGTCAACCAGCGAGTTTGGCGCCCAATATGACTCTCTGTCTGACCTTGTTAGCTTCGGGCTAGCCCCAGGACTTTTATTATTCTTATGGGCCTTACAACCTTTTGGACGCCTGGGGTGGCTGGCCAGTTTCTTCTATGTTGCTTGCGGCGCTCTGAGACTTGCACGCTTTAATGTTCAAAAAACGGTTATGGATAAAGCTTACTTTCAAGGACTTCCCATTCCCATGGCCGCCGGTATTGTGGCCTCAGCCGTTCTGGCTTTTCAGGATCTTGGCTGGGAGGCCTCCAAGTCCAAATTACTTTTGTTTGTAACCTTTATTCTTGGTTTTACAATGGTAAGCACCTTCCGTTATCGCAGCTTTAAAGATTTGGACTTAAAAAAACGCCTGCCTTTTAAGTACCTGGTTTTTGGCGTTTTTCTTTTTGCTGTTGTTGCTATTCGACCAGAGGTGATGCTCTTTATGCTTTTCTTCACTTACGCCCTCTTAGGCATTGTCTTTGGTCTGCTTAAAAAAAGAAAAGATAAAAAAACCTCTCTGCCCTCTTAATCAAGGAGAACCCCCTATGAGCTTTCAAGTTGGCATTGTGGGAGCTACAGGAAAAGTTGGTCAAACCTTCTTAAAACTGCTAGAGCAAGAAAATTTTCCCGTAAAGTCTCTAAAGCTTTTTGCAAGCCCTGCCAATCAAGGAAAAACCATCTATTTCAAAGGGACACCGTTTAAAATTCAAACCCTCTCCCCTCATTGTTTTAAAGATCTCGATATGGTGTTTTTCTCGGCTGGCGAAAATATCAGCCGGGAATGGGCCCCGCAAGCTGTCCAGGATGGGGCTATTGCCATTGATAACTCCTCCGCCTTTCGAATGGATGAACAATATCCTCTCGTTGTCCCTGAAATCAATGCCCACCTGCTCCCTTTACAATCCCGAAAGCCCACAATTATTGCAAACCCCAATTGCTCCACCATTCAATTAGTTATGGCCCTGAATCCCCTTAAAAAATTTGGCTTACAAAGCGTTAAAGTTGCCACCTACCAGGCCGTCAGTGGAGCCGGGAAAGAAGCTCAAATGGAACTCCTGCAACAAACAGAACAGTTTCTGCAGGCCTGGAAATCTTCCCTTCAAGAGCCTCCAGAAGAAGTTCTCAGCCAAAAGCAAAACCTATTGGAGCACCACCACTTTCCTGTTCCCATTT
>RFKI01000122.1 GCA_003694355.1 Bdellovibrio sp. | reverse complement strand
GAGGAAGAAGTCGATGGAGATAAAGAGAGAAACCTATGGAAGAAAAGAAGGCAGAAATTCTAACTTCAGCAAAAACTTATTTTCAAGAGATGGTGGATCTTGCTTTTGAAGAAAGGCAAGTGAAGGCAACAAGTGTTGTAAAGGTTTATCTCGTAGACTTATTGAATTTTTATTTATTCTCAGAAAATCTTTATCCTTCAGAAGAGCGTGAACAAACCCTGGCTGAACAATTTTTAAGAGCCCAGATTGAAGATCCTAAAGTGCGATTGGAGATGTTAAAAAAACTGGGAGATACCAGTCTTTATATCAGTGGTTTTTTTGGGGACTCTTTAAAAAGAAAAATTGTGGACATAGATTATTATGCAAGTATTGGGGGTTCTGCTTATGAAAGTCTGGCCGCCATTGTGCCAAAGCCCTCTCCTAATTATGAAGTTTTTTCTCAAATGGCAGAGAGATTTTTGGACTTTGTCGATATATTAACATGGATCAGTCAAAAATCACGAATTCAGAAGGGTCATGATATTCTTAGGCTCTATGAAAGGTTTATTCAAACAGGTTCCAGTTGGGCAAAGGAACAACTCGAGGCTCAAGGAATTATGTCACATCCTGTTGATGTTCTAAAAAAAGCCTCTGAGCAGTAAAGGGAAATGTTTTACTTTTTGCAGAAATCTTCTTAAACTAAGACTTATGTTTAATCTTGGAATTTCAGAAATTATTGCAATTTCTATTATTGCTCTTTTTGTGATTGGCCCAGAAAGGCTACCGCAAGCCGCAAGGACGTTGGCACGATTTATCAATGAGATAAGGAGGGCCACCTCTGGTTTAAAGAATTCCATGGGTGATTTTGAAAACTCTACAGAAAACTTCTTATCCAAGTTAGAAGCCTTGGCGGAAGTCAATGAAGACACTTCGACGTCAAAGAAAAAAGAAGATTCGAAAGAGAATGTGAAAGAGGTTTCAGAAGAGGAAAAGCCATCATGACTCAAGAAGAAGAGCCTCAAACGTTGATTGACCACTTAATTGACTTAAGAAAATGTTTGAAGTGGTCCTTCTTTTATATCTTAATAGGCTTTTTGGTTTCATGGTTTTTTTTTAGAGAACAAATTTTTGATTTTATTCGCGCCCCTATTTCGCCTTATTTAAAAGATGCAGGAGGGGGGCTTATTTTCACAGCTCCTATGGATAAGTTTTTAGCATATATTAAAGTTTGTTTTTTTTCAGGCATTATTATTTCAAGCCCTTTTTGGATTCATCAAATTTGGTTATTTGTAGCTCCAGCGCTTTATAAAAAAGAAAAACGTTTGGCATTAACCTTCATTTTTTTTGGGACCGTTTTATTTTTTTCAGGGGCTGCTTTTGTTTATTTTGTTGTTTATCCAATGGCCTTTAGTTTTTTAATGACATTTGGATCTCCTGCAGACAAAGCTTTTATTGAAATTAGTCGATATCTTTCTTTTTTCACAACGACAATGGTGGTGTTTGGTCTTGCTTTTGAAATGCCTCTCATAATGACTCTGTTAGGCATGTTTGGTGTTATTGATGAAAAGTTTCTTTCTGAAAAACGTCGTTATGCCATTGTATTAATTGCCGCTCTTTCTGCTGTATTTACACCTCCCGATGTGATCAGTATGTTTTTAATGATGCTTCCAATGCTTTTTCTTTATGAACTGTCTATTGT
>RFKI01000121.1 GCA_003694355.1 Bdellovibrio sp. | reverse complement strand
TCATGGGGCAGAACTTAAAGAGGTTGTGCCTCTAATTGAGGTTTCTGAATTAAAAAAGCGGGCTAGGCAAATCTTAGGAGAAGACCGTCAAAAGTTGAGCAAGAGGCATGGTGCTACAAGTCTTCATGAATTCAAGGAAAAAGGTTTCTTGCCAGAGGCCCTTATAAATTATTTATCTCTTCTTGGTTGGTCACACTCAGAAGGTAAAGAGATTTTAAGTTTTGAAGAACTGGTGCACAATTTTGATATCTATAAGTTACATCCGTCTCCAGCGGTGTTCGATCCTCAAAAACTGAAGTGGATGAATGCTGTTCATTTAAGAGGATTGGATCATGAGGAACTGTGGAGGCGTTTACAGCCTTTTTTGAAAGACCTTCAGTTACCTCAGGACCCCGTTTGGAGAGATAGGGCTCTTCATGTTTTAAAAACTTCAATGGAAACTTTAACCGATGCTCCAGCTCTTTTTCGGCCTTTTGCAAAGGGGGCTTTTGCTTTGGAGGATTCTTCCAAAGCAGTTTTGTCATGGGAAAGTTCTCGTTCTGTTATTAAGGAATGGCATCAACAGTTGGAGTCTTTTTCTCAAGACTTTTTAACAGAGGAAGATTTTTTAACTATTCAGAACCATATTAAAAAAGAATGTCAGGTTAAGGGCAAATTTCTTTTTATGCCCATTCGAGTGGCTGTTTTGGGGAAACCTCATGGGGCAGAACTTAAAGAGGTTGTGCCTCTAATTGAGGTTTCTGAATTAAAAAAGCGGGCTAGGCAAATCTTAGGAGACTAAATGAAGGTTTATAATACCTTAACCAAAAAGAAAGAGGATTTTCAGCCATTAAAGGCTGGAGAAGTTAGAATGTATGTTTGTGGTCCCACTGTGTATGATTATTTGCATATTGGTAACTATCGGGGAGCTATTTTCTATAATATGGTAAGAAACTGGTTTGAGAAGAAGGGGTTTAAAGTTTATTACGTTTATAACTTTACAGATGTGGATGATAAGATCATAAACCGTGCGAGAGAATTAGGAGAGTCACCTTTACAACTGGCTGAGCGTTTTATCCAAGAGTTTAAAAAAGATTATGAAGTCTTGAAGCTAAAACCTCATACCCAAAACCCACGAGTGACAGAGTATATAGAAGATATTATTCGTTTTATAAAGGAGCTGGAGGAAAAAGGCTTGGCTTATGAGACCTCGACAGGGGTTTACTATGATGTCACTCAATTTCCAGAATATGGGAAACTGAGCCATCGGGAATTGAAAGACCTGGAGTCAGGACACCGTATTGATGTGGATGAAGAAAAGAAACATGCCAGTGACTTTGCTCTATGGAAAAAAGCGAAGGAGGGAGAGATTTCATGGGAGTCTCCATGGGGGCCAGGACGTCCGGGATGGCATATTGAATGCTCAACTATGGTGCGCAGTGTTTTGGGAGATAGCATTGATATTCATGGTGGAGGAATGGATCTGATTTTTCCTCATCATGAAAATGAGATTGCTCAGAGCGAAGGGTGTACAGGTAAAAGATATGTGAAGTACTGGATGCATAATAATATGATTGAGTTTAACAAGACAAAAATGTCAAAGTCTTTGGGAAATATTCGAACAGGACGTTCTTTTCTGGAAGAGTATCATGGAGAGATTCTAAAATACATGATGTTGGCTTCTCATTACCGAAGTCCCATTGACTTTGCAGATGAGCAAATCCATCGATCCATTGCATCTTTAGCCAAGTTTTACTCAGCTATGAGCTGGGCACGAAAATTGATTGAATCATCTGGAGAGCTTGTTCCCGTTCCTGAAGACTTTCAAGAGGCGATAAAAAGCGCTGATAACAAGATAACTCATTCCTATGATGAAGACTTTAATACACCTGAAGTTTTCGCACAGCTTTTTGAGGTGACAAGGAAGTTTAATCAAATAGCTAGAAAACCAGGGTCGATAAAACCTCACCAGAAAGCTGTGGCAGAAGTGTATTTTCACTGGATGAAAAAACAAGGAGAAGTTCTCTCTTTATTTCAAGAGGATCCCGAAGCTTTTCTGGCTTTTTTGGATGATCTGTTATTAAAAAAGAAGGGGCTTCAAAGGTCAGAAATTCAGCAGTTGGTGGAGACGCGGCAGAAGGCTCGATCACAAAAGGACTTTAAGACAGCAGATGAAATAAGAGATAAACTAAAACAACTTGGAATTGCTGTTCATGACACTTTAGAGGGCAGCTTTTGGGAAGTGGAGAAGTGAAGTTTTTTAGACTCCAGAGTGATCATCAACCATCTGGGGATCAGCCAAAAGCCATTCAGCAGTTAGTAGAAAATATCAAAAAAGGAAAGAAGCACCAGACTCTTTTAGGTGTTACAGGGTCCGGTAAGACTTTTACCATGGCTCATGTGATTGAAAAGACAAATCTTCCTGCTTTGGTATTAGCTCCAAATAAAACTCTAGCCGCCCAGCTTTATGCTGAATTTAAAGAGTTATTCCCCAATAATGCTGTGGAGTATTTTGTTTCTTATTATGATTATTATCAACCAGAAGCCTATATTC
>RFKI01000120.1 GCA_003694355.1 Bdellovibrio sp. | reverse complement strand
GGTGAATCAAAAGCCCATTGGGAGAACTCCTCGTTCTATTCCAGCCACTTATGTGGGGTTGATGACTCATTTGCGTTCTCTGTTTGCACAGTTACCAGAGTCTAAAATGAGGGGATATCGCCCAGGATATTTTAGTTTTAACCTCAAAGGAGGTCGCTGTGAAGTTTGCCAAGGTGCTGGAGAAGTTAAGCTGGAGATGCACTTTTTAAGTGACGCCTATGTTCCTTGTGAGGCCTGCCAAGGAATGCGTTATCATGCAGAGGCTCAGAAAATCAGATTTAAAGGGAAGTCCATTGCGGATGTTTTAAGGATGTCTGTAGAAGAAGCTAAAGACTTTTTTCGCTCTCATCGTTCCATTTATGAGAAGTTGAAGACTTTAAGCCTTGTGGGATTGGATTATATTCATTTAGGACAAAGTTCAACAACCCTGTCTGGAGGGGAGGCTCAGCGAGTTAAGTTAAGTAAGGAGTTGTCTAAGAGAAGTACAGGGAAAACTCTTTACATTTTAGATGAGCCCACTACAGGTTTGCACTTAGAAGATATTAAAAAGCTTATAGAGCTTTTGCATCTTTTGGTTGATCGGGGGAATACCGTGATTGTTATTGAGCATAATATGCATGTGATAAAGAACTGTGACTGGGTGATTGATTTAGGGCCTGGCGGCGGCAAGGATGGAGGACATCTTGTGGCCGCAGGAATCCCTGAGCAGGTGAGTCAGATAAAGTCTAGCATTACAGGTCAAGTATTGAAAAAATATTTGCCTAATCCGTAAAGCCAGAGGATTCTAAAAAGAAGGAGAGGAGGTTTGAAGATGGAGTATCGTATTGAAGTGGATAGTATGGGTGAAGTAAAGGTCCCAGCAGATAAATATTGGGGGGCTCAAACACAAAGGTCTTTGGAAAATTTTAAAATTGGGAAAGATCACTTTCCTCGAGAGATGATTCGAGCTTTGGGCATTTTAAAAAAGTCAGCCGCTCAAGCCAATAGGGATCTGGGGTTATTGGATGAGAAAAAAGCCAAAGCCATTATACAGGCTGCTGATGAAGTGATTGCAGGTCAGTTAGATGACAACTTTCCTCTTGTGGTGTGGCAAACTGGCAGTGGCACACAAACGAATATGAATAGCAATGAAGTGATTGCCAATAGAGCTATTGAAATCTTGGGAGGTAAAAGAGGAGATAAAAGTGTGCACCCCAATGACGATGTGAACAAGGGGCAGTCCTCTAATGATACTTTTCCCACAGCCATGCATATTGCAGCCGTGGAGCAGATTCATCAAAGATTGTTACCAATGTTGGAAAAATTGAAGAATGCCTTGGAGAAGAAGTCAAAGGAGTTTGCTGATATTGTTAAGATTGGCCGGACCCATTTTATGGATGCCACTCCTCTTACTCTTGGCCAGGAATTTTCTGGATATGTGACTCAAGTTAAGTACGGTATTGAGCGAGTGAAAAATGCCTTGCCTAGGTTATATCAATTGGCCTTAGGGGGGACTGCCGTAGGAACAGGTCTTAACACTCACCCTGAATTTTCTAAACGAGCCTGTGCTTACATTGCACAGGAAACAGGTTATGACTTTAAAAGTGCTGAAAATAAGTTTGAGGCCTTAGCTGCCCATGATGCTTTGGTAGAAACTTCTTCAGCTTTGAAAACGGTGGCTTGTAGTTTGATGAAAGTAGCTAATGATATTCGGATGTTAGGCAGTGGACCTCGTTGTGGTATTGGAGAAATTTTATTGCCGGCCAACGAACCAGGAAGTTCCATTATGCCAGGAAAAGTCAACCCCACTCAATGTGAAGCGATGACGATGGTGTGTGCTCAAGTAATGGGTAATGATGTGGCAGTGTCAGTAGGGGGGAGTAATGGGCATTTTGAATTAAATGTGTTTAAGCCTATGATTATATTTAACGTGTTGAACTCCATTCGCCTTTTAGCAGATGCGGCTCAAAGCTTTACAGATAAATGTGTTGTTGGTATTCAGGCCAATCGACCACGTATTGAGGAACATCTTAAAAATTCTTTGATGCTGGTTACGGCTTTGAATAATTATATCGGATATGACAAGGCTGCAGAAATTGCTAAAGCAGCTTATAAAAAAGGGACCACTTTGAAGGAAGAGGCTTTGGCTTTGGGATATTTAACAGAGGAAGAGTTTGACCGCATTGTAGATCCTAAAAAGATGATCTAACTGCTCGACTATTCTGTTGAAGTGCGCCGCAGCAACTAGACAGATAAATCAACCTGGGGCATCCCATAAAGGTTTTGAAAGAGAGCCCTGAAAAAAAGAGCTCATGAGATACCATCAAAACCCAAAACATTTGAACGAAACATAAACACATTTGTTCAAGCTCTTTAAGACGTTGAGTTGAAAAACACTTTATCCATAAAAAGGCTAAAGAGGAGGAAGGCAGAAAATGTTCTTGATTGTTCTAACTTAAAAGCACCTTGTTGTGGTACCACATGTAGATTTCCAGGTGATCAATCAGGGGCTGGAGCTTTTTGGTGGTGCACCAGGTTTTTCGAAACAAACGATTCACATTGGCCCGAAACATGGCACAGGTGTGGTTAAGGGAAAAAAGGGGATCAAAAGCCGTTTTCTTAAGCTCCCCTTGCCCAGTAATAGCCCCTCGTTGCCCCTTTAATTGAATGTGCGTGGCCTTGGGGAAAAAGGCTCTCACCGAAGG
>RFKI01000119.1 GCA_003694355.1 Bdellovibrio sp. | reverse complement strand
TTGTGTTTGTTTTGTTTGGGTTTTTGGATGTTGTGTTGTTCGTGCTTGTTTCGTTGCCTGTTGCTTCACCATTCTGGTTAATATTATCTGTTACATTTGGTGCTAGGCTTGTATTAATGCTTTGGTTTGAGCCTGTTAATCCAGGATTTGTTTCATTACTGCTTGTGTTCCCACTACCATTTGCACTTAGGTTTGATGAATGATTAGTTGTCTCATTAGTTGTACCATTAAGCGTTTTATTTTCTCCCGCAGTCTCATTAAGTATGACAAATCCTGTGATTGGAGATGAACTCTGCTCTTCAGCAATTTCATCGCTGTCAAAAACGATGTGGGGGGTGTTGTTTTGCAGAATTATCATCCGAGCAGAGCCATCCCCAATGAGCTTTCCTGTGACGCGGATACTGTTTATCTCGCTGAAATTGGTGTTTTCTAAAGTCCAGTTGAATGAGGAGTTCTCATCAACTTTTAAGTCCCATTCCTCAACATATGTTTTTTCTGAGCTTACAACTACGAGGCCGGTTATTCCAACCTTGTAAAATAAGCTTGCAAGAACCAATACTGCAATACCTATCAGCGTGAGCTCTACAGCCCTCTTTTTAGTCAAGTGGATTATTCTGCGAGCCTTCTGATTTTCTTTTGCTTTCATTTTTTACCCCTCTTCTTTCTAGCACGGTGATAAACAGTCCAGATGTTGCGTTCATCCCTGTTGAGAAGAACACCAATCTCGTGATAATTGAGGCCTTTCTTTTCCTTAAGAAACTCTACTAAGGCTTCCAAGACGCTTAATGTTCTGTCCTCAAGAATAAATGATGGGATTAGCACATACTCCTTTCTCTTATTATGAGCTTTCTTTTGCTGCAACATCATATATTAATTACACACACTGTGTGTAATAATTTATAAGGTTTTCTAAAAAATATTGATATATATACATACATTGTATGTATAACTATATTTATATTTTTTGCTTTGATTAATACATACATTGTATGTATTTAAATTTTTTGGATTTACAAAATTATCCATCTTTAGAATCATCTTCTGCTTATTTTTTGCAGATGGCAATATGCTTTCTTAACTTTCTTATATGCCAATACCTTTTCCTTCTTACTTATTCCCTTCTCAGAAGCGATTTGTTTATAAACTCTGTTCAAGCGCTTATAACTCATTATTGCTGATTTGCCGGCCTTCTTAGCTCTGCTCACGCTCATAAAATACCTGTTAAAATCGCTTTCAAGCCTTGACTTCCTTCTTAATGGATGGAAAATTATAACATACACAATAATAACTGTTAAAACAGCTGTGACAAGCAATTTGGCAATAACTAAAATGATTCCTACTTCACTGGCTGGTATTCCCTGTGTGTTTAGTACAGCATTGGAAGTTATTGTGGTTCCTGAGAATAGGAACAGCGAACTTCCTATTGCAAGAATCCATGCATAAACGCTTCTTTTTCTGAACGCTGACACAATCTTCAAAAGGAACAGTCTTGCCTTGCCGTGGCCCTTTGCCGGCTTCTGCAGCAAATCATATCCAATCTTTATCCCAATAAGCACTGCAATAATCAATATGCTAATAACCAAAATAGCAATGTCCTGCTCAGCAAAAACCCTGTTTGAGGGCGCTTCCACGATGTTTGCTCGCTCCTCCCCAATAATTTCCTTGCACGCCTGCAGTGCTGAGCTGGCAAGGCTTTCAACCTTGTCATAATCATCATTTGAAAGCGAGTCTTTTGCCTGTGCCAAAAGGTCATCCACAACCCAGCATTCCTCGTTCTCCTCAAACACACTCTCAACAAACTTGAGTTTTGCCTCTGCTTTCGACTTAACATCTTTTGTCTTCTTAACAATGTCAACTATTATGTCAGAGCTGTCCATTATTACAGGGTCTCCTGCGTTTGCTATGACCTCAACCTTGTAGGTGCCAACATTTGCCTGGCTTATAATAGTAAGGTTTGTCTTTATGGAACCACCAGCTTTTAGGAGAATAAACTTCTGCTTGTACGGCTCTGCTGACAATGCAAGGCTTGATATCTCTGCCGCAAGAATCACCCTGTACAAATCCGTTTCTCCTGTGTTTTTTATGATTATAGGAACAGTGATCCTGTCCTTTGTATAAAGTGAGATCCTGCAGGGTGCAATGACATCAATGTTCACATACTTGAAGTAATCGCTAGGCAGCTCTTCAAATGACACATTAAGGTCGGACGTGTTTGATATTCCTATAACACCACCGCTTTTATGCCTTACAACAACAACTTCCCCTGCATTTTCAACAATGCCAATTATTACTGTTCCTCCGCTCAAAGCCCATGTTATCTCGTCAGAACTGGTGTCAATATTAAAGCCTGTGATCTGCTGGGGATTGCTACAGTCATTCTCATTATTGCATTTCACTAGCTGTGTAGAGCCATCCTCTAAGAAATTCGAGGAAGCATCAGCATAATTTATTTCGCCCTGTCCAGAAGCGAACGAAAACCCAAATCCGACGCCAAACACTTGCCTCAATGCCAAATTGCTCGGAACCTGTAGGTTCTCTGGAAGGTCATTGATTGTTATTGTTGAGTTTGAGGCGCTTAATGTTGCATTAGTCAAATTCATAACTAATGAATACACACCTCCAGCCAACGTCCCCCTTATTTCTATGTTGTAAATTCCAGGGCTGACATTATGTATTGTTTCGTTTGTCTCAATAACCCTGTTGCTGCAGACATCTCTTAACGTAATATTATAACCGCTTCCCGCTGTAATGTTGAAAAGCTCTGAGTTATGGCTTACGTTGAAAGTGTAATTTTTTGTGGCAAAATTGCCATTAACATCCTGAACCAAAGCGCTTATTGTGTAAGAGCCATTCTCAGTAACGTTCAGGGTGTAATTGTGCTGGTATGAAATGTTTGATTCATTCTCATTTACGTGAAGTGATTCCGAAGAAGCTGCCAGGCTTGGTGTAACAACAGAGCTGTTCGGCAAAGTTACATTAACAACAGACTTGTTCATAAATGTGTGAAGGCTTGAATTAACGCTTATCTCAACAATGTCATTAATCCTTGGATAGCTCCTGAACGGGCAGATCTTGTTAATCACAGGGTCAGACGCATCCACATCATTAACCCTTATACTAATAGTATCATTAACCTCTTCTAAAGTGTTGTTGTATGCATGCGCAACTAAGCCAAGATACCTTGCGCTTAAGCTGGAGTTTATTGTGTAATTATACTGCCAGAGTGAAGGCGAGACGCTAACTGCCTGGTAAGTCAAGTTAGAACCATCCCCATTAACAGTTAGCGTCACATTTGCTATCCAATCAGACCTGTTAACTTCTGTGATATTTACGCTTAGCATGCTTCCAGCGTTATTCACAGAATTATTGGCTGGGCTGCTAATATTTATTTCTGCCCTGACAACATCGACGAGCCACGTTTGTGAGAAATCGCCGTAACCCCTATTATCTTTTCCTCTCACTTTCCAGTAAACGCTTCCGTCAGGTAGCGATGCGTTTGAGTAATTAGTGCTGCTTGTCGTCTTATTAACATAAATGACTGAAAAGTCAGAGTTTCCAATCAAAAGGTTGTATTCTGCAATGCTGTCATTATCGCTGTCTGTGCCGTTCCAACTAAAAGTAAGGTTGTTGTAAAGCTTTGCAGTGTTGTTTTGAGGGGCAATAAGAGTAACTTCCGGATACCTGTTTACTGTTATACTAAAATTGGTTGTGTTCGAGCATGCTTCTTCATCACAAACTTTGCCGTACCACTCAAAGCTTTGCTGCGAATAATCTGTTAAGGTTGCGACGCAAGACACGTTATTTGAGGAAGATGACGCGTTGCAAAGACAGCCGCTGTTGATGGTATAATTACAGCCTGTAAAATCAGAATTGTTTGCTATCAAGAGCATAACATTGTCAGGAGTGTCAATCCAAAACGAGGTGAAATTAATCGAGCTGTCCTCATCAATCATTCCTGATTCGTTTGTCGTGATGTTTATTAAGACCGGAACGTAATTCATTTCCACGTTGAGGGTTGTGCTGCCTGTCAGGTTTAATTGCTGAGTGTAATTTGAGTAGCCTTCCTTGCTAACGTTGATTGTGTAATTAGTAGCATAAGTTGTTGCCAGTGAGGTTGCAAAGTACTCAGTAAGGTTTTTCCTTAAAATTTGGCCTGTGCTGTTTGTGTTTTCATTAACAACAACAGAGCCTGAATTATTTGTTATAATGACAGAGGCGTTGTTAATGTTTGTGCCGTTGGAGTCATTTACCAGCAAGTCAAGATACCATAATACATGAAGCTCGTCATCACTGCTCTGCAAATCAAGCTTGCTCTTATTGAATGTTGCATTAATCAAATAATTCTTTTTAGTTCCAGGAGCTCCTTTATAATAAATGTCAGAAACATCGCCGCTTATGTTCAGGCTGATAAACCTGTTATTGTCAGCTCCCCAAAAATACAAGCCGTATTGAGTGCTGTTTAAAATTCCTCCTTCAAATATGTTGTTTTTTGAGTTTGTTGTAATATATGCAGCGCTGCACGTTGAGCATGACAAATTAACACTTATTGTATTATTAATAAAAGTGTTGTTGTCGCTTGAAACAAGCTGCAAACCAATCTTTGTTTCAGAAACTATCCTATTGTTTTCAAACGTGCTGTTATGAATGCCCTCTGCGTAAATCGCGTTTTCTGCAGCATCACCAAAAACATTGTTTGATACGTTGTAATTGTAGCCTGCGTTTGTTTGCGTCGTCCCCAAGAGGACTAATGAATAATTACCTGTTGGATTATCGCCGAAGTTGTTGTTGCTAATAATTGTGTTGTTTGCACCGTAAGTTACCAAATGATAATAATTGTCTGTAAAGGTGTTGTTCACAATTATTGAATTGTTTGTGTTTATCCAAAGCCCGAAATCATTTGAGTTTCCAGTGTACTGGTAGCCGACTTTGCTAATATAAGAATCCCTCATCTCAAAATAGGCGCCCTGCCTAACCAAGAACAAATAATGGGCTGAGGGTGTTTCGCCGTTTGTTATATTGCTTCCATTAACAATAATCATTCTGCCTGTAGAATTAACTTCTATTCTAAGCTGGCCATCAGTGCTGCCATTCATTCGCAGGGTTGAGTTGTCAAGGGTGAAGTTTCCATTGATAGTCAAGTTTTCGTTCTGCCATATTGTCCCTTTTGAATTCCTTACTACAAGCTCGCCGTTTATAGTGCTTCTCGCTATTGTTATTGTTGTGTCCTCAAGAATTAAAGTATAACCTTCCTTGACTATAAGCTTATCAACACTTATTGCCTTCCCAACACATGTCTGGCTCATGTTAACAACCCAAGTGCTTTGCGGGTTGCAAACATTTATTGTATTATTTTGGGAGGCAAATGCTGAGTAGCTCTCATTGTCTGTTGCTTTGCAATTCCATTCATAGCTTCCTGGGAGAACGTTTGTAAGGTTGAAAGTTGTCGAGTTCTGTGTCCCCCCAACAGAGACTGTTTGGTTTGCGGAAAAGATTCCATTAATATTATGATACAAAGTTATTTTTGACAGGCCGCGGTCATCACTTGCATTGCAGGTAAGGCTTAAGTTGCCGTCCGTGTCTGTAGAGCCATTTGCCGGAGAAACGAGGCTTACTGTAGGAGCTCCATTGCAAATTAAAGTGACAGAGCTTGAATTTTGGTTTAAATCATTGCTGCATCTTATGTCAAAAGAGCCGTTTGTTTCACAAGTGATCGTTCTTCCATAATGATAATTCCTGATTATGTTGCTTTGGCTACAATCATTACCTGAGCAGTCAATGTCAATATCGCTTGCTGGAACCTGCTGCCATGACCCTCCTGTGTAATCTTCCCAATAAAGAACATTTGGCTCTGTGCAAGGAGCATTAAAAAGATTGAAGAAGTCATTATTGCATGAAATCATTTTTCCACTCCCAACATTTGCAAAACAGTTATGGCAATTAATTGTTAATACTGAGTCACAATTTCCAGCATATGCAATTGAACCTAGCAAAATTAAAATGCCCAGTGCCAAACAAATTTTTGCCTTATCCATTGCTCCACTCCGCCAAAGCCCATAGCGCATGAGATGTTGCGTGGGGATGTGATTTCTCGCCATACATTATTCCAAAGCCGCCGTCAGTATTCTGGTTTTCAACAAGGGTTGTTATTTGGTCGGATGAAACGCTGTAGCCCGCGTACTGTATGAATGCGAGGCGCTCAGCCAGCATGTCCAAGCTTATATTGCCGACTGGTTTTTTCTCAACCAGCATGATTCTCTGCTTGATAAACAGGTCTATTAAATCTTCATCAAAGCACTTTCTTTCCCTCATCCAAACAAGCGCAAGGAGGACATGCAAGTCATCATAATAACCATACTCCTCATCTGTTCCTCTAATATCAACGAGCCTGTCCAAAAACTCTGCTGTTAATGGGTGCTGCTGGCAGCGTAGGATCGGAATTAGGTTAGAATTATACCTGAACTCAAAAAAGCGCTCGTCTACTTCAGACAGGCTGAAAGGCTCACCTTTTATCAAGCGTTTGTAGGGGAGGTAAAAGTCGCTTGTCCGATCCAGCTGCTCAGCAATCAATGTTGAAAGTCGCTGATCATTCAGTACTTTATTTGCCTCGTGCAAGGCATACAATGAGCCAATGTCAATGTTATTCTGCCCTGTAAGCCATTGTATGGATCTTTCTATTGATTCATTAACAGCCTTATTTAGGTAAACAGTCCTCTCCCTCTTCTCAGGCGGTATGTAATCGAGGGTTTCAATGTCAAACATAATATTCTCAATAATCAAGGTGGCATTCGTTATGTTGATGATAAGCATGTAATCATCTTCTGTAAGTCCGTCAAACAAGCAAGTTTCAACACACGAATTGTTAAACACCCTTATTCTTGGAGGCACGAATATTGCTTGTTTGCTTTGTGGTTGTGAGTATGTTATTTCTAGGGGTGTTTTGTTGTTGGTTGTGTTTTGGTTTAGGTAGATGATTTGTGCTGTT
>RFKI01000118.1 GCA_003694355.1 Bdellovibrio sp. | reverse complement strand
GCTGTATTCTTTGTCTTTCCAGGAAAGTGTTTTAAATTTCCCTTCTTTAAAAGAAGAAACATCATAATAAGTCCATTTTCCAATATCATCTTTGGAGTCTCCTATGCCTTTATTTTGAGGAGAGCGAACATGAGAAGTGTAGGTGTTGAGAAATGTAAGAAAAGAGGTCTTCTTTTTTTTCGGAAAAAGGTGTACCTGTTTATGGCGGTAAGAAATATATTTGTTGCAGTTAGTGTCTTCGCTATCATTATCAAGCCCCTCTACGAGCGAAAGGGGAGAAGATTGGCAGGTGGGACTGGAAAAGCGGAGGTCGTATCCTTTTCTGATAGCTTCTTTTGATGATTTAAAATTTTCAGAATTAAAAAAAGAATTAAAAACCCCTTTTTTTGAGGTGTATTGAGCATTTTGATGGAGAGATCTAATTTCTTTAGAGAGGCTATCCACAACAGAGGAGCCTTTGTTTTTTGTCAGAGCATCCTCTGAAGAAAGGGCTCCTAAAAGACAATTTTTATTCAAAAGTTGTCTGAGGGGTTGGCCGAAGTCTTCTTTAGCCCATAGGGGGGCGCAGACAATAAAAAACCATAAAAAACAAGTTCTAATCAATAAGGGCATTTTCTCCTCTTGATAAAAGCTGTTCGGTCAGCGCTTAAAGAATTCTTTGTCTTAGAAGAGAAATATGGACTTTAGCTGAGTCTTGCTTTCATTGTTTTTTCAATTTGAAGAGCCAAAAAGAGGTTATGGGCCAACATTTTCCAGAATTGGTCCTTGGGGACTTGAAAAGCTTTAAGTGGCGTTGTTGTTTGTACACTGGCGGTACGTCTTAGATTTTGAAGCAGAGCAATTTCACCAAAAACATCACCTCGTTTCATGGGCCGCTTTAAAACACCGTTTTTAAAAGCTTGTGCTTCTCCTTGGATAATTAAGTAAAAGAAGTCGGGCAAGCTTCCTTCCTGGATGATCCAATGTTTGGGAGGGATATCGATAATGCGTCCCATGGTGGGGAGGGGTGCAAGGGCTTCCAAAGGAAGATCTTTAAAAAGAGGTGAAGATTGAAGGGTTTGTAACAACCAAATATGATTTTGAAGGGCTTGAAAGCGGGGAGTGTCCAGGGTGCTTTGAGAGTAAGCAGAGTGCCATTTAAAGATCAGAACCTGAGACGGTTCAAGAGCCATCACTGTAGCTGTTCGAGGAGACCCATAAAAGAATCCATTTTCTCCAAACAGACTTCGAGGTCTCAGATCTACAATAAGCTCTTTATTCCGAAAAACGCCTAAGTGTCCGGAAATAAGCAGAAACATATTGCGATCAATGGCTTTTTCAGAACAAACAATGCCCCCTCGAGGGTACTGGCGAATTTGATGATCCTTTAAAAGGTTATTGACCACATCCACTGGAAGATTATGAAAGGGAGGAAGGTGTGGAAGTTCTTTGAATGGATCAAAAGGCGGTGGTTTTGGCATGGATGCGGGAGGAGTGAAAAGCTTTTTTAACCCCTCAAAAAAAGATCCGTCATCTTGTGGTTTGGGGAGTAGAAAATCAGAAGCATTTTTCCAATATCCATTTTGACAAAAGCGCTGGATAATTTGATAAAGCCTTTTAAAAGATACTTGTCGTTTCTGCTGGTAGATATGTTGAACTGTTTGAGCAATGTTTTGGCTTTCAAGTAAAGGGACTACATAGTTTTTGTATTTGATATCAAACCGAATTGGCGTTTTTCCTGGAGCTTGAATTAAAATTTCATGATCGGAGATCTGTTTTTGATGTGGAATCCATTGAGGTTGAATGAGTTCCCTTTGCATATAGAGCAGTATAATTTTTTTATTTTTTCCAGAAAATCAAAAATTGATTTTTGCGTCTTAAGGCTGGTAGATTGATCTTATGAAAAATATTGTTGTGCTTGTCTTGTTGGAAGCCTCTCTTCTGGTTCTTGCCCTTCCTTTATATTATGGGTGGTTAAATCCCGATGAACGGTGGTCTTGTTCCTGGCCTTTGCCCTTAGAACCTTTGTTGGGATCTCTTCTGGCTTTTTTAGGGTTAGCTATGCTTTTTACTCATCCAGAAGTGCGTCGAAGACGTTTTTTAAAAACCATTTATAGAAAGCTTTATCATAGTGGGCTTTTAAACTTTTTTTCCAACCAGCCTTTTGGGGCTCTACTTCTTCTTTCTTGTGTGGCGGGTCTAAGTGAAGAGTGGTTGTTTCGAGGTGTTTTGCTGCCGAAGTGGGGCTTATTGTTAAGCAGTCTTCTTTTTGGGTTGGTTCACGCTTTAACCTGGAGTTATTTCTTTCTAGCCACTTTTATTGGACTACTATTGGGGCTGACCTATCAGTCCACTCACTGTTTATATTGGGTGATGTTTTTGCATGCCCTTTATGATTTTCTGGTTTTATGGCGCTTAAAGAAGAGTTCTTTGCCCTTTGATTAAGGGTGTTTGTTTTTTGGGCAGAAGGGTGGCACTTTGCGGCACTCTTTGCTTATTAAGGGATCCTGTTTTCTTGATGTAAACAAAAGTAGAGCGATTTCAGTGCCTTATGTAGATTTTCAAGGAGGATTTTTCGGCATGGGACTTGAATTTAAAAGGCATTGAAATATGAGATTTTTTCTTTTCTCTATGAAGGAGGTTTGGGGTGAAACGAGCTTTTTTTGTGTTTATCACAGGCATTCTCGGGTGTGCTTCGGTTGTTTGGGCCAGTTCTCAAGCTAAAATTAAAAAGGAACTATCTAAAGAAGTGGATAGTCTTTTGTTAGATGTGGAAGGCTCAACGGCTTTTTATAAAAAATCAAATCAAAAAAAATGGAAAAAGAGGTCTTCTTTGAAATTAAAAAAACCAAGAAAACGGAAGAAAAGATCAACCTATGCCTCTCAGCACTTCGAGTATAAAAAGTCTCTTCCAAAGAAAAAGAGAAGAATAAAAAAGAAAAAGAAGGTGGTATTGACTTTTCAGGAGCCTGAAAGCACTTTTGATCCTGTTGTGGAAGAGAGGGGACAATCTCAAAGAGTCACTGCACCTTTGAGAGAAGAACCTCTTCAATCTTCACTTCATTCCCGCCACTCTTATGGAAAGAAGCCGAAGAAGTGGGGGCTTGGTGTTTATACCTTTTATTCTTTGGCTGACAAGGTCAACTCTTATTATGAAGACCCATCTTATGGAGTTGGAGGGCAGCCTCTTGATTCTTCTTTTCAGGCAAGTTCAGCGTTTGGTTTGGGGTTGGATCATTCCATGTATTTGTTTAAAGCCAGTTATATGGATTTTGGATATCAGGCAGGAATTGGTTATGAATTTGATCGAACAATTAAGGTCACTGCTTCGGGGCAGCCTTTAAACTTCAAAGATCCATCCTTATCTTTGGCTTTGCCTTATGTGAATGCGAAACTGGGTTATCGATTTAGCCCCTCTTGGAGTGCTTATGCTTTGGGTGGGTTGAACTACTCATTTCCATTTGTCAAGAATGGAGGAGGAGAAAAATTTTCAGGTCTTTTGGGATTTCAAGGTGGTGTTGGTGTTGAAGTGAATTCATGGGTGTCATTAGAGGTTTTATACCGTCGTGTTCATTTTGATGTTCAGGCAGATCCCTCGACGGCCTCTTATGGTTTAGGATCTACTTTTAGCTCTTATGGGTCCTATAACCCCTTATTGTTTCAACAGCAGGACAGAGGATTTAACTTAATTCAAGATGACACTTTCTATTTGGAGGGAGTATCTTTGCAGTTGCGCATATTGTTCTAAGAACCTTTGACAAGAAGATATTCTGTCTTTATTTTATATTAAGTTCAATTAATCTTCTTGTTAAAGGTCTGTTCTGGTG
>RFKI01000117.1 GCA_003694355.1 Bdellovibrio sp. | reverse complement strand
GTTTAAGAGGCCTTATTTTTCTTCTTAAGACGAAACTCCACTTCATAGCCTGCGAGTTCGGCAAGTTGAAAAAGCTGTAGAAGCTGTTTTGAGGCTTTGTTTTCTTCTAAGAGTCGAAACACTTGAACGGGAGAAGTTTTTAGGGCGTCAGCAACAACTCTATAAGGTTTTAGAGTTTCTGATATGACTAGCTTTTTTTATTTTGCTTTTTTGCAAAGAGGGTCCTTAACAACAGGATAGTCCGTGGGGTGGGTGAAATTGCCTGCTAGCATGCAGGCTCTGAGTTTTCTCATGTGGTTGTAGGACTCTTGGTTTTTATTTTTGGCATAGCTCAGCCAGTCTTGAGTGGAGTCACTGGTTTGTTGGAGTTCAGTGACATAGTATCCCAGCCCTGCATTATAAGCGGCTGTTGTGAGAACTAGAAAGTCTAGGATATTGATATTATCTCCAAGTTGTAAGGTTTGAACTTCGGGGCCGTCATAAGAGAACTGTTCGTAGAAAAAACCTTCCATAGAGCGAGGTAAACCTTTTTCATCTTCTCGTCCAAAATAATAGTTGATATCCAGACGATAAATAAGGTCTTGTAAATAAGTGGCCGCAGCACCAATACTCCAAATGGGATTAAAAAACTCCCATTTGGAACAAGACTTGTTTTGACAAAAGCGTTTTTCAGATAGCACTTGAGGATACACCTTGAAGGGGCCTTTGAGAGATTTAACAGCATTAATATAATGGCGCCATTTAGGAGAAAGAAGATTTTTGCGATGAGCGTTTCTTAGAAGTCGAGTGGCAAGTCTTAAGTCTTTTTGCCAACCCTTAATGCCTCGATATTTTATGAATTTATTTTTTAGAAGAATCAGCTCATTCACTTGACGAGAGAGTTTTTTAATATCTGTTTTTGATCTAAAAACAGAGTTGATTTCATAGGCCGTCGATGGTTTGAATTGAGCAAGCCCAAGAGCGTTTGCATGGGATTTGGCCTTGCGGTTCCACTTGGATTCTTGCCATAATTTACAGGCTAAGAAAGCATAGGGGAGGTGAAAAGATTTGGCCGCTTGTTGAATATAGGGAATATAGTTAACATAGGTTTCGTCAGAAAATTTGGAAGAAAAGTATTTTTTAGGAGTGAAGCATTTCATCCATCGATGGACCTCTTCAGGAGTCTTTACAGGGAATTGAACTTTTCCTAAAGTGTCTCTGGACCGAATAAAGAAGAGTTGTTCAAAGGGGAGGCGTTTGCCTTCTTTTTCTGGAAGCCTTTGAAGATTTAGTTCATAAAATTGATAAGGGTCTATATAAGGATATCTTTCCATATAGCTGCGGTCGACCGCATGGGACGGCAAGGAGAAAGTTAACGTAATAAAAGATAGCAGGTGAAAAAAGCGTTTCATCAGTGTTGATTTTATACAAAATATAGGCCAGTTAGTGGCGCTTATAAAGAAAACAAAAAGGGAAAAAAAGAGAAGTGAAGCTCTATGAGGCCACTCATTGGTGGTAGTGTCAAAAAAATTGACAGGAGAAGAGAGGTAAAAAACGAAAGACAAGAAAAGGCTAGACAAGAAAGGTGGATAATAGAGAAAGAAAAACATGGTTTCTTTTTTATAAGAATGTTAAGAAAGGATGGTATGAAGTATCTTATATTTGATATTGATGATACCCTTATTCCTTCTACAAAGTTTTATGCTGAAGCCATGCAAGAAATAGGGGTCGACCCAGAGGATAAGGCTTATTTGGATGGCCGGCTTGAAACCAAAAAAGATTTGCCAGAGGGTTATCCGTCGTCAAGGAATCGGGTGATTTATTTTAAAAAAATGTTAGAGCTTAAGGGCGAGTATACGCCGCAACGGCATTATCAACTGGTGTCAGGCTATGAAAAAGCTTTGTCTTATCGAGTGAAACATTTTTGGGAGTCAAATCGGCGATCTGAAATCATCATGGAGTTAAAAAAACAATTTAAAAGAGTGATTTTGTTGTCTAATGAAACCACACGAATGCAGCTTTTAAAATGGCAGGCCATGGATCCTGAAGGAGAATTGTTTGATGGGTTAATTACTTCAGAGGAAGTGGGTATAGAAAAGCCTCATTTTAAAATGTTTCAAAAGGCGTTGCAGTATTTAGGCAATGTTCCCGCCGAAGAGAGTGTGATGGTGGGAGATAGTTTTGAACATGATATTGTCCCTGCTTTGGACTTGGGTTTTTCCGTTATTCATACAAAAGAATTTAAACCAACTGCCTTAAGAAGTGAAAGCCAGAGATATCAACAGATTTTTCATTTGGAAGATTTAAAAAAAATCATAAGGTGAACGGTCTTTTGTAGGGTAAAAGTGGTTATTTGGAGGGCGATCTGTTTGATTTGAGTCCTGTTGGCAAGACACGAAAGAGTGTATATGGGGTTATGTGCTTTTAGTGAGATAAGGTTTTCAGTTATTTTAACAGTCTTTGGAATTTATATTTCCAAGAATGCTCCCTGCGGGCATGGGTTTGTTGTAATTGGATTTTACAATTTCATTGAGCAAGATGATGGCTGACTTATCCCCTTTTTGAGCTGCAGAAATCATTTTTTCAACTTTTTCACAAAGAGTTTTGAATTCTTTTTCGAAGTTCATCCATTGGCGATCTCCATTGGGAAGTACTAGAACATCAGGGTGTTCGGTTTGAAGCTCATCCCCTCGGATATAAAGTTCTTCAAACATCTTTTCCCCAGGGCGTAATCCAGTAAAGAGGATTTCTATTTCGTCTTCTTTTTTCCCCATGAGAGTTATAAGGTTTTTGGCGATATCTAGAATCTTAACGGGCTCTCCCATTTTTAAAACATTAATGTCTCCAGGGCTGGCAATGGTTGCTGCCATGAGAACCAGAGAGACGGCTTCAGGTATCAGCATAAAATAACGGGTCATATCTTTATGAGTGATAGTAATGGGGCCGCCTTCTTCAATTTGTTTTTGCAAAAGGGGGATGAGGCTTCCAGAACTTCCTAAGACATTTCCAAATCTCACAGAGCAGAAATTTTTTTGGTATTTTTTAGCATAAGCGCTGGTTAAGAGTTCACAAACTCTTTTAGTGGCTCCCATAATTCCTGCAGGGTTAACAGCTTTGTCCGTTGAAATTAACACAAACCGTTCCAGCGACAGAGAGAGGTCTAATAGATTCTTGGTTCCACAGATATTATTAAGAATAGCACTAAAAGGGTTGCTCTCTACAAGGTGTACATGCTTGTAAGCTGCTGCATGAAAAACAATATCAGGTAAGTGCTCCTGAAAAACCAGCTGTAGAGAAGACTTGTCTTTGATATCTATAAGCAAAGGAACAATGCGATGAACATCGTTGGCTGAAATGCGAAGTTCCTTGTCTATCTTATATAAGTTATATTCAGAGTGATCGAGAAGGAGCAGTTTTTGGGGTTCATTTTGTAAAACTTGTCTTGCAAGCTCACTTCCTATGGACCCCCCTGCGCCTGTTACAAGAACGACCTTTTCTTTTATCAGTTTATGAATAGCAGTGAGATCAATTTGGGCCGGATGACGTGAAAGCAAGTCATTTAAATTAATTTGTCTGGATAGCTCGATATTTTTTTGAAACTCCCCGCCCATTTTAAAGTTAGAAATGATTTGAGGGGAAATATTATAAGGGCGGGACAGTTCGATCACCTTTTTAACAAGCTCTCCCGGTGGTGAAGGGATGGCAATAATCACATCTGTGGCTTGGGTTTTTTCAATCCAGGAAGGCAGTTCGTTTAAGGGCCCTAAGACTTTAACTCCAGAAATGCGTTTGTTTTGTTTTTCTTCGTCATCATCAATAAACCCCTCAATAAAATATCCTGAAGAAGGATCAGATTGAATT
>RFKI01000014.1 GCA_003694355.1 Bdellovibrio sp. | reverse complement strand
TGTGAGTGGAGGCAGTCTTGCTGCAGGAGCTAGTTGTACTTTTGTGGTGGAATTTGTGCCCACAGCCACAGGGGCTTTAAGCGACACGATCAGTGTGAGTTACAATGATGGAGCCAGTGCTCAAAGTGCCAGTGCCAGTGTGAGCGGTACGGGTAATAACCCCGCTGTTTTGGATATCACGGCTTCTCCAGATTCCTTTAATTTTGGGGTGGTTCAAAACGGTTCTTCTAAAGAAAATACTTTTACAGTGACTAATAACGGAAACTCCACAGCTACCCTGATGGCGGGCGGTTCTTTCACCAATGCTGAGTTTAGCTTTAATGGTGGTTACCCTGGGGGAACGGGAACTTGTGGTGCTACCTTAGCTCCAGCGGCCAGTTGTTCCATCAAGGTGACGTTTGCTCCCACAGCCAGCGGAGTTTTAAATGACACCATTACTTTGAATTATAACGATGGGGCCACGGCTCAAACAGCAACAGCAGCCATTACAGGCGAAGGACAATCGCCAGCCAACCTTTCTATCACTCCTGCGCTTTATGACTTTGGACCTCAAGCCACAGGTTCAAGCACCACACAAACATTAACCATTACAAACACAGGGGATATGACCGCTACAGGAATTACAGGAGCAGGTCTCACAACAGCTCACTTTCAGTGGGCCGGCGGTAGTTTTCCTGGAGGAGGAACTTGTGGCGCCACTTTGGCTGGAGGCGGTTCTACCTGTACAGCCATTGTGGAGTATATTCCTCAAACTGTGGCCGCTCATAGTGACACCGTTCAAGTAGACTATAATGATGGTGTGGCCGCTCAGAGTGCAACCAGCACCGTTCAGGGAACAGGTAAGAACCCAGCTCTTTTAACATCTACTCCAAATACTTATAATTTTGGAAATCAAGCACAGGGTTCTAGCACAGTTCAAAGTTTTACCATTCAAAATACAGGGGATGTGGACGCTACAGGCATAAGTTTTCCTGCACTTTCAGCACCATTTAGTATTACGGCAAACACTTGTGGAGCCACCTTGGCTCCATCTGCTTCATGCTCTGTGGATGTGACCTATGCACCGACAACCACAGGAACTTATAATGACACTTTAATTGCGAATTACAATGATGGAGCTGGATCTCAAAGTTTGAATGTGAGTTTAGATGCCACAGCTTCTTCTCCGGCCACTTTAACTTCAACTCCTGCCAGTTATGACTTTGGCAATGTGGCTAATATGTCCACTCAAACGCAGACTTTCACTCTTCAAAATACGGGTGGCTATACAGCTTCTGGATTAAGTGGTGGAGGGCTTGTGGCTCCTTATGATTACGAAGGGGGTAGTTTCCCTGGAACAACAGGAACCTGTGGAACGACCTTGGCGCCTGGGGCTTCCTGTACCTATGTGGTTAGCTTTCAACCAACGGCAGTAGGAGCTTATAGTGATACGGCTGTGATTGACTATAATGATGGAGCCACTAATCAACAAACATCTTCTAATGTGACCGCAAATGTGGTGGCTCCTGCCTTGTTGAGTATCAGTGATGGCCCCACTTATAACTATGGCACCATTGCAAGAGGGGCCACAGCCACAAAAGTTTTCACAGTGACTAACTCTGGGAGCGTTTCTGCCACAGGGATTACAGGGGCTGCTTTTGGATCTGGTAACTTTGATTGGGCTGGAGGGGCTGGTTATCCAGGTACGGGAGGAACTTGTGGAGCCACCTTAGCTGCAAGCAGTAATTGCACCATTGTTGTGACTTATCAACCTGGAGCGAATGGCAATCACACAGATCAAATTCGTCTGGATTACAATGACGGTGCTTCAGCTCAAAACACCACAAGGGATGTGGCGGGTGTGGCTGTGGATCCAGCTATTTTGACCTTCACACCATCCACTAAGGATTTTGGAACTGTGGCCAGAGGGTCTACCAATGTACAACTTTTTACCATTCAAAATACAGGAGGTGTGGATGCCACTCTCATGACAGACGGTGGAGGTTTATCAGCCCCATTTAGTTTTACAGGTACAGGTTATCCGGGAACCAATGGAACTTGTGGCTCTACTTTAACGCCTTCAAGTACTTGCACAGTGGAAATCCAGTATGCACCCACTGTGAATGGATTAAGCAGTCAGAGTTTGGATATCAGTTTTAATAATGGTGTTGGAGCACAAGTGGCTTCTGCGGCAGTTCAAGGAACAGCAGCTGACCCTGCTCTTTTAGCCATTACACCAAACCCTCATGATTTTCTCATTAAGGCCATTGGGTCTACGACCACTCAAACTTTTACTTTGACGAACTCAGGCGGTGTGGCGGCCACCAATCTTGCAGGGGTTGGTCTTTCCACAGCGGATTTTCAATATGTGGGTGGTAGCTTCCCTGGAGGGGGTAGTTGTGTGAGTGGGGGCAGTCTGGCAGCAGGAGCAAGCTGTACTTTTAATGTGGAGTTTTCTCCCACTGTGAGTGGTGGTTTATCAGATAGCATCCAAGTGAACTATGACGATGGAGCGGCTTCTCAAAGTGCCACGGCCACAGTGCAGGGAACGGGTCAAACACCGGCCAGCTTAACCATTACCGTGATTTCTGATCCTTTTAATTTTGGAGTGGTGGCCACGGGAGATAGTAAAACCAGCACCTACTTAGTGACGAACAATGGTGGCGTGGACGCCACCGGGATTTCAGGCGGTGTATTTACCAATGCTGAGTTTAGTTTTCCAACGGGCTATCCTGGCACAGGAGGCACTTGTGGAGCCACACTAGCACCAGCTAACACTTGTACCATTGTTGTTCAATTTGCTCCCACAGCCAGTGGGGTTTTAAATGACACCATCACTATTAACTATAACGATGGGGTAAACCCACAAAGTGCCACGGCCGCCATCCAAGGGGAAGGTCAAACGCGCGCACTGCTTTCTATAACACCTGACCCTTATGACTTTGGCACTCAAGCTGTGGGCTCCAGCACCACTCAAACCTTTACAGTTTCAAATAGTGGTCAAATTACAGCCACCTCATTGGCTGATACGGGCTTGGGAACGGTGGATTTCCGTTATCCAGGTGGTTTTCCTGGCGGGGGCACCTGTGGAGCCACCTTGGCTGGTGGCAGTTCCTGTACGGTGATTGTGGAATATATTCCTCAGGCCACAGGAGCTCATTCAGACACAATTTCCATTCAGTATAATGATGGAGTCGGCACGGTGTCCTCTACGGCCACCGTTCAAGGAACGGGAACAACTCCCGCCAGTATTGGACTAAACCCTGCTGAGGCTAACCCATACAATTATGGAACGGCAGCCACTGGAGCCACAGTTTCTAAAACGTTCACCATAGAAAACACGGGAGGAGTTGCTGCAACTGGTTTAACCATCAGTGTTCTTACGGGAACGGATTTTAGACTCAATGGAACCACTTGCGGAGCTACTTTAAATCCAGCAGCTTCTTGTACCATTACAGTGGACTATGTGCCCACGACAACTGGAGCGCACTCAGATACTCTACGAGTGAGTTATAATAATGGAGCTTCCAATGTGAACTTTGATGAAGGCCTCAGTGGTACGGGAGCTAATCCTGCTCAGTTGGATATTACGGCTAACCCAGATCCTTTTAATTTTGGAATTGTTGCTGTAGGACAAACTTTATCTCAAACATTTACAGTGACTAATAATGGTGGTGTCGATGCCACTGGGATTTCAGGAGCGGCATTTATCAATGCCACTTTCACCTTCACGGGTGGAAGTTTTCCTGGCACAGGAGGAACTTGTGGAGCTACGCTAACTCCTGCGGCAACCTGTACCGTTCAAGTTAGCTTTTCTCCTGTGGCCAGTGGCGTTGTTAATGACACCTTACAAATCAACTACAATAATGGAGCCTCAGCAACAAACAGTATAGCCGCTCTTCAGGGCGAAGGAAAAACAAAAGCTCTTTTAACCATAGCTCCTGATCCTCAAGATTTTGGCACTCAGGCTGTGGGTTCTTCAACAACTGCCACATTAACCATTACCAACTCTGGAGAGCTAACAGCTACTTCCATTGCAGACAATGGGTTTGGAACAGCTTACTTTAGATTTGTGGGAGGAGCTTATCCAGGAGGAGGCACTTGTGGCACTTCGTTGGCTGGAGGAGCGAACTGCACCATTGTGGTGGAATACTTACCAACCACAGCAGCCTTACACACAGACAATATTGATTTGCAGTATAACGATGGTGTGAATTCTGTGAATGTCACCAGTGCCGTTCAAGGAACAGGAGCAAACCCTGCTGTTTTGACATTTAACCCTGCAGAGCCAGACCCTTATGATTACTTTGCTGATTATGGAAAAGTGGCAAATGGAGCCACCGTTTCAAAAACTTTTACAGTGCAAAACACGGGTGGAGTCACGGCCACAGGAATAGCTCCAAGCACTGTCACAGGCAGTGTATTTACTGTGAATGGAGGCACTTGTGGAGCCACTTTGGCTGCTTCTTCAAGCTGTACAATCATTGTGGATTATTCGCCCACTGCCAGTGGAACTCAAACAGACACTTTGAAAATAGATTACAACGATGGTGCGAGTGCCCAGTCTTTAACAAATGGTCTCACAGGGCAATCAGGAGCGCCTGCTAACCTGACTATTTCTGAAGTGGATCCATATGATTTCGGAAATGTGGCCAGTGGAGGTGCCTTGGCCAAGGTTTTCACAGTGACCAATATTGGTGGAGTCACTGCAACAGGATTAAGTGGAGCTGCTTTTAGTACAGCCGACTACAGGTATGAGGTCACAGGGTCTTTTCCTGGTAATACAGGAACTTGTGGTAGTACTTTAGCGGCGGGAAGCAACTGTAATGTGGTTGTGGAGTTTATTCCCCAGTCTGTAGCCAATGGAAAAACAGACACCTTAACCATCAATTATAACAATGGTGTTAGTGCTCAGAATGTGTCTCGAAACTTAACAGGAAATGGTGTGAACCCGGCTCTTTTAACCATTAGTGATGGTCCTACCTATGACTATGGAACGCAGGCTGTAAACTCTGTTACGGAAAAAGTTTTTACAGTTTCATTTACAGGAGATGTGGATGCCACAGGCGTTACGGCTGGTGGAACCCTTGCAGTTCCTTTCCGTTGGAAGGGCGGCAGTTATCCAGGAACAGGTGGAACTTGTGGAGCTGTGATCAATGCTAGTTGCACCATTGTGGTGGAGTTTGCACCTACTGCCACAGGAACTCCTTCCAGCGTGATCACCTTAAGTTATAACAATGGGGCCTCTACAGTGAATACCACTCGAAACGTGACAGGAACTGCTGTTACTGAAGCGAACATTAGTATTTCAGAGACAGACCCCTATGACTTTGGAACAATTGCGGCGACAGCTTCCATCACTCACACCTTCACTTTAACCAACACAGGACAGTTTACAGCATCCACCTTATCCGAAGTGGGCCTTGCGGCTCCATACAGCTTGGCAGGTGGTTGGCCTGGAGCTGGAGGCACTTGTGGGGCCACCTTAGCAGGGGGCGCTAGTTGTGATATTGTAGTGACTTTTAACCCGACATCTAACGGGTTAAAAACAGATACCATTTCCATTCAGTATGATACGGGGGCAACCACCACCACATCCAACCGTCAAGTGCAGGGAACAGCAGCGGATCCAGCCCTTTTGGTGATTGCTGGTGTGAACCCTTATGATTATGGGAATAAAGCTTTAGGAAGTTCTACAGACCAGTTGTTTACCATTACCAATAGTGGAGGCGTTACTGCCACAGGACTTTCAGAAATTGGTTTGGCTGCTCCTTTTGGCTTAAGTGGTCCTTTCCCTGGAACCAATGGCACTTGCGGAAACACTCTGGCTTCTGGAAACAGTTGTACTATTGAAGTGCGTTTTACACCTACAGCCTTAGGATTGGCCACAGATAGTATTGAAATGCAGTACAACAATGGCCTTGTGACCACTTCTGTAACATTAGGTGTGCAAGGAACTGGGGTGAATCCTGCTTTGCTCACCATTAGTGACGGTCCATTGTATGATTTCGGAAACCAAGAGGCCAACTGTTCAAAAACCAAAACGTTTACTGTGACCAATACAGGGGATGTGGATGCCACAGCTGTTAATGGAACAGGTTTGGCTGGAGAGTTTAAATTTCTTGGAGGCTTTTATCCTGGAACAGGCGGCTCTTGTGGGGCGACGATTTCTGCAGCAGGAGGAAGTTGCACCATTGTTGTGGAATATGCTCCTGTGAACAATGGAATGGATACGGATACCATTCAAATAAATTACTATGATGGGGTGGTTAATCAATCGGCCACTCGGGATATTCAAGGAAATGGCTTATTACCTGGACCCATTAGCACAGCCCAATCCCTGCTAACAGTGTCCAATGATAAAATCTTGTTAAATGGCACCATTACGGTGACTCTGGATGCAAAGGACTCCTGTGGCAACAATATTTCCACAGGTGGTGAAACAGTGATCTTTTCCAACTCTGGCGGAACCGCTGGTGTTACATGGATAGGGGCTGTTTCTGATAATGCGGATGGGACCTACACTCAAGACTTGCGTGGGGATGCCGTGGGATCTGCCACTTTGATTAGTGCCACCATTAATGGGAATGCTGTCACCTCTCCTCTTCCTTCTGCGGAAGTGATCTATGAGGAGTTCTATCGAACCATTAGCATTGCACCAGCCATTTCTCAAAATGACAAGCAAATTCGCATTGTACTTAACTCTGGGAACTTCAATTATGCCAATGCCGCCGTTGATGGTTCAGACTTGCGTTTTGTGGATGCCACTTTAACACCTTATCCTCATTGGATTGAGAACTGGAATCCTTCTGGGGATTCTGTGGTGTGGGTGAAGCTACCAGCCGGGACCACCACTATGGATATGTATTATGGCAACCCCAACTTCACAGATGTCTCTGATGCCGATACAGTATTTAGTTACTCCACTCAAAAAGACCTTTATGCTGAGTTGAGAATGAATGGCGCTATGAGTACTAGTGTAGCTTCTTATACAAATGGCAACCAGGTAACAGTGACATTGAACCCAGGAACTGCCACTCAAGTGATCAATGATGGTGCTGTTTTTACTTTTGCCAGCATGTATTATGGGTTGATCAAGGCCATGGGGCCCATTTCAGCAAGGGCGCTCAATAAAGATAGAGCATATGATACTGTGGTGCCCGTGGCATGGGCCACCACCCTAACAGGATATATGTATTCTCGGTCGTCCGCTAATACTAATGTTACAGATAAGTGGTCTATTTATAACCCTAATTCGACAGTGGCCACGGTGACCGTGGAAGCCTATGATTCTTCAGGTGCTTTAACAAACACCTATAGCACTCCAGTAAATCCCGGCCAAAATGTGGAACTCACAGGAGATGTGAATAATTCAGGGTTTGGTATTGCAACCAGTGATATCCCGGTTCTCTTTTTCTACCATGGTAATAACTCTGCTGATGGTATGCCTTTACAGGGAGGAAGCACGGAATTGATTGGAGTGGCTTCCAACGGAGGTTATTTGGGGATGTTAGAAAATGGCACTTCTGGAACCTATTATCTGAGTGATGGAAATAGTGGAACTTTTTCTGGGAATAAAGGGAATGGACTGAAGATTTCAGGGGCTTCAGGATCTCAGGGGACGGCTCAAGCCGTATACATTGTGGCTAATAAACGTTTGGTGGCTAATACGCAAGCGGATGGTGACGGCTCAGAGTCTGTGGGATTTTGGCCTGTGGATGAATTAAATAAAGAGTATATTATTCCAGCCACAGGGCAGTATATTGCGGTGGCTTGCATTCATGGTACCACTAATATCACAGTTTACAATCCCGACACCACCGTTTATGCCACAGGCACATGCACTCCATCGGGCAACATTCCTGGTAAAGCCTATTTTGGAACCACAGGTTCATCGACTCCTATTACTGCAGGAATGAAAGTGGTGGCTGACCGTCCCATTTATATTTACTATGAATACAGCAACCAGGACGAAACCAATGTGCTCGGGCACAAACAAGCGCGTCTTATAGAGCTCAATGGCACAGAGCCTGTGGGCACACCAGGTGCCGAAACAGATCTTTGCACAACTCGTTGCGTTCCTTAGTCTGTGATGAGGTTTAGTCTTTGTCTTCCTTTAAAAAATAAAGTTATACTAAATCCAATTTTCGAAAAAAAAGGGGGAGACGATGAAAACTTTTATATGCGCCTTTGTTTTGTTGCCTGTTTCTATCTTATGGGCCAGAGAATGTCCACAGTTTACAGGGAAGTATCGGATTCAGGTTGATGAAACACCATTGACATTAGATATTCATCAAACCCAATGTCAATCATTTACTTTTGATTATCAGTATGGGTCTGGAGACAGAGTGATTAAAACCTACCTTCCTAATGGACAAACCCGAGTGAGTTTTAATAACGGGGACAAGAAAGTTTTAGAAAAGGCTGAATTGGTTCCCTTAAGCGTGGGAGGGAAATATCATGTGGTGGCTCTTAAAGTGTGGCGAGAAGAACGCCATAAGGTTTATGGATCCTTTTTTACAGAGAGCTATTTTTACTTTGAGTCCAATGAAAATTCTTCTCCCTACGGAATCATTGAGCGACGGGATACTCTAAATGCGCAGGGAAAAAGGATTCGTCGTGTGTATTTGGGCTTTGCCAAACAGTGAGGGCGTGTTGCTGCTACATTAAAGGTGTGTTGCTTAAATTAAAAGTGTTACCGAAATTTCTCATTTTGAAACAAAGAGAGAGTGTCTTTGAGAGATGTCCTGTTTAAAAATAGGACATCTTTTTGTATAATTTGTCTTTATTTTTCAGAATGCAAGGGAAAGGCTTCTAAAAGGCTTTCCCTTTTTGTATAATTTATAGAGGGGGTATGGAGGGTAAAGTCATGTTCCTAAAAAATTTAAAGAATGTAAAAGGTTTGAGTTTAATGGAGGTTTTATTTGCCCTGGCTGTTGTTGGTGGAATGACCTTTGCAACGACCTCTTCGCTTCATTTTACTAAAAAGATTCAAAAAGATAACATCAAAACTTCTCATATCTTAAATTTAATTCGGGATTTAAAAGAAAGGCTAAGGGTTCGAGGAGCTTTAGCTGGAAGCCTGGATTGTGTCCACAACCAAACAGCTCCTGTGGGCCAAAGGGGCTGTTATTCAGGCTTGCCAGAGAAAGAGTTTTATCGGCTTTTGAACAATGCTTCAGCACCTGCGACAACTGCTAATATTTATTATGATAGTAATAGTAATAATGGTTTTAACAAAGATGGAAAGGTTTGCACGGGTTACCCCTCTAAGGACTGTTTTATAAAGGCTCGTTTTTTTGTGAAATATCATTGTTACAAAAGAGACCAAGTAGCCCATAACCGTCATGTAACTCAGGATTGTACTCACCCCGAAATAAAGATCAAGGTGAAGTTTGCGTTTGATGATGGCACGCGTTCTCCAGCTTCTCCTCCAGCTTCCCCTTCCCCCTATGATTTTGTCACTTTTGCAGATAATGAAGCTATTCCGTGTTTAATTGACTGTCGAGAAGTTAATTTTACTTATAACTCTGGTTCAAGTCCATTTACTCGGCCCACATTGAATGTGTTTTTTATTGTGGACAATTCCAATAGCATGAGTGTGTATCAAGAGAAGCTGGCTCAAGCCATTGGTGGGTTGATTGATAAATTCCAGAGTTTAAACACCCAAATTCAATTTTATGTTTACACCACAGACCAAACAGAGAATGTGAACACGTCTTCGGTGTCTTATAGTAAAAAGTGCCGTTATTGGGATTCCGCAGCTGGGACATGGAAGACTTTTATAGATGCTTCAGGAAATCCTTTAAAGTGTCCAATAAATTCCATTTTTCATCGAGTGCAACTAGCTTTAATTCAAAAAGGAGTTAATAAAGGGAAGGAAACTACTGTTCTGTCTTTAGCCGATCCTTCAAAAATAACAAGCCTTCAGCAAGATCCCACTGTTTTACATATGAGCCCGGGAACCACAAATTTTACAGCTTTAAAAAACGCTTTGAAACAAGTTATCACTAAGGCAGGCACCAGGGGGTCTTCCCAGGAATATGGAAAGTGCACCATTGCTCGAATCATGGCTCATCGAGAAAGTATAAATGGTCACAAACTCTTTGCAGGCACAACCCCTTTGTTTAAACAAGGGGATAAAGCCATTTTTATTGTTATCAGTGATGAAAATGATGCTTCTCGTAATAATACAAATGATCTTTCCAGTTGCCCCATTGAAAGAAAACAGACCATTTCCTGTAACTCTGTAAATGGGTGGGAGCAAGCTTTCTGTAAAGATATTCATAACCG
>RFKI01000116.1 GCA_003694355.1 Bdellovibrio sp. | reverse complement strand
TTTTGATGATGATGGGTTTTAAACTTTATTGCTGAGTGTTCTGTGAGCAGGTTAATGCCTTCCTTGAGGAAGGTTTTTTGAATAATCGAAGAGGTGTCAGGGTCTTCCTTGGACATGATTCGAGGAGATCTTTCAACAAGGGTGACTTGAGATCCCAGTCTTTGAAAAGACTGGGCCAGTTCACAACCAATGGGTCCACCACCTAAAACCAAAAGGCGTTGAGGCAACTGACGGAGGTTCCAAAGGTTGTCAGAGGTGAGATAAGAAATGTGTTCCAGTCCGGGAAAAGGAGGCACAAAGGGTTCTGCTCCCGTAGCTAAGATGATGGCTTTGCCCCACAAAACTTCATGATTAATCTGGACTTTGTGAGGCGAAATGAGTTTGGCTTCACCTTGATAGCAGTCGACCCCCAACTTTGTATAGCGTTCTATGGAGTCGTGGGGTTCAATGCGCTGGATAACTTTTTGAACCCTGTCCATGATATCAGAGAACTCAAATTCAGCTCGTAGGGATTTAAGTCCATATTTAGAGGCTTTTTGAGTGTAAGCCACCACTTTTGCTGAGCGGATGAATGCTTTGCTAGGAACACAACCTGTATTGAGGCAGTCTCCTCCCATTTTGTCTTTTTCAATCAGAGCCACTCGGGCTTTTAGGGTGGCTGCAATGTATGAGGCCACAAGGCCCCCAGATCCAGCTCCAATGACAATGAGGTTATATTTTTTCATAAAGAGGGCTCCTGGGATGATTTTTTAAGGAAATAGATTATTTTTTTAGCCAGGAGGGGGAAGAGCCCCAGCAGCGCAAAGGAAAGGAGGAGCTGAGGAGAAAGAATGCCCTTTAGAGGGTCAGGTTGTTGGGCGAGTTTTCCCAGTTGAGTGCCTGCATTTACATAAACAGCAGTTCCAGCCAACATGCCAAGCTGGCTGACCCAGTAAAAAGTGCGTGTTTTCATGGGAGTCAGTCCCATGGCCAGGTTAATGACAAAAAAAGGAAAAATAGGAATCAGGCGCAAACTAAAGAGATAAAAAGCCCCTTCTTTTTTGATGCCTTCATTAATGGCCTTTAAGTAAAGTCCAAACTTTTTTTGAACAATGTCGTGAAGTAAAAAACGGGAGGTGAGGAAGGCCAGAGTCGCCCCTATGGTGCTAGCAAAAGAAACCAAAATAAGGCCTGTCGTAAAACCAAATAAGGCTCCTCCAGCAAGTGTTAAAATGGTGGCTCCAGGGAGGGAGAGGGCTGTGGAAATCACATAAATAATAAAATAAACAGCAAGAACAAAGGCTGGCTTTTCCTGGTAGAAGTGCTCAAAGGCTTTTTGTTGTTTCATTAGATAATGAAAATTAAGGTATTGTTGCCCGTCAAAATAAAAGAAGGCGGATATGGCTATGATAATTAAAAAAAGGATCAATAACTTTATCAGTTTTGTATTCATGCTGGTGCCTTTAGGTTTATTGTCAAGTTTTCTTAAGAAAGAATCAAGTCTTTAGGAATGAGTGTTAAAGGACCACAAGTCATTACAGATAAAAATAAATATTTTTATGACAAGGTATTTAGGAAGAATTTTAAGGGGTGCTGATAAAGCCTAAATAGCTTTCTCTGGATGTCTGGATAAAAGAGAAGTCGCCGCCCACGTAAAGCATTTGGTTGCTGGATTCAAAAGAAAGAGTGTATATGGTGCCTTGAGAATTGGGGTCAAAAGAAGAAAGAGCCGAGCTGGTGGTTATATCAAAGGCAGCGATGTTATTTCGTGAAACAGATCCGCCGTTGACGCTGGTAAAAGTTCCTCCTGCATAGACAACATTATTGGCTGTGTCTAAAACAATGGCTTGGACTACGGGGCCATCTAAGTCAGGGTTAAAACTCGTTGCTGCTCCCGTGGTGGCATTGACCGAAGCTAGGTAATGCCGGGTGGCGGTCCCTCCATTCAGAGTAGTGAAGTACCCTCCCATGTAAAGAGTGCCTGAGGCACTATCCAGTTTGAGGGCAAACACGGAGGAGTTGGCGTCTGGGTTAAAACTATTGAGGTTCCCTGTGGTGGTGTCAAAAGCAGCAATTTTTCTTCGAGTATTGGCCGCTATGGAGTTGAAGCTCCCGGCCACATAAAGGGTGTTGTTGGCTGTATCGAGTTCCAGAGCAAGAACTTGGGCGTCAGGTGAGGGATTAAAAGAGGTGACATTTCCTGTGGTGGTGTCAAAAGCAGCTAGATAGTTTCTAGGGTCGGCTCCTCCATTGACGCTTGTAAAGGCGCCTCCCACATAGAGAATTTTGGAAGAGGAATCAAAAGCCAGAGCTGAAACGGTGTCATTAATATCTGGATTGAAAGAGGTCACATTACCTGTTGTTAAGTCGATAGCTGCCAGTCGGTTTCGTGTTGATCCGCCCACAGATCCAAAAAGTCCTCCCACATAAAGAGTGTTGGAAGAAGTGTCTAAAGCCAGGGCTCGTACTTGTCTACTAACTCCAGGGTCCAAAGAGGTTAAAGCATTTGTTGAAAGGTCAAAAGCTGCAAAATACTTCTGACTGACGGGAGCCATCGAGTTAAAGCTGCCTCCTGCATAGAGGGCTTTTTTTGTTGAATTAAAGGCTAGGGTTTGGACTTTTCGACTTAAGTTGGGATCAAAACTCAGAAGAGAGCCATCGGCTAAATTAATAGCAGCAATGGAGTTACGAGTGGAGCCATTAATTTTTGTAAAATCTCCTCCTATATAAAGAGTATTTGTAGTTGTATCTACTGTTAGTGCAGAAACTCCACTTGTTCCATCAATACTTTGTAAAGAAAGGCTAGTGAGATTTCCAGTGGAGAGATCTATTCCTGCCACTTTTCTTTTTGTGGTTGCATTTATGGTGTTAAAGCCTCCTCCCAAGTATAAAATTTGAGCACTTTGATCAAGATATATCACATTCACACTGCTATTAATATCAGGATTAAATGCCATTAAGGCTCCATTATTGCCACTTGAAAAGTCAAAGGCCGCCACCCGTTTTCTAGTGGTTCCATTGATGTCTATAAAACTTCCTCCCGCATAAAGGATTTGTTGAGAGCTGTCGTAGGCTAAAGTGTAAACCTTATTCCCTCCAGCGGGGTTGTTGGGGTCAAAACTGGTTAAAGTGCCGTCTGCAGTGTTAACTGCAGCGAGATATCGTCTTGGTGAAGTGAACTCCCCACCAACAAATAGAGTATTTAGGTTGGGGTCTATAGCAAAAGCTCTAATGGTATTATTGAAGCTGGGTGTAAAAGAAGTGATTACACTTTTAGTGGAGGTATTAATGGCAGCGATGCGTCCAACACTTGTCGAGTCAATGGTGGAAAAGTTTCCGCCAATATAGAGTGTTTTAGAGCTTTCTTCAAAGAGAAGAGCTCTTATAAACCCATCCATTTGAAAATTAAAAAAGGGGTCAAGACTTCCATCCGAATAAATATGAGCCAGGTTGGTAATAGGGGTTTCACCAATAGCTACAAA
Source organism: Bdellovibrio sp. (assembly GCA_003694355.1). GTDB lineage: Bacteria > Bdellovibrionota > Bdellovibrionia > Bdellovibrionales > UBA1609 > J124. Next base: position 743 of record RFKI01000116.1, on the reverse strand, counting down.
TTCGCCACCAATGTACCATCCTCCCTCCCCATCAGAAACAGATGCATAGACATTTCCCGCCACTTTAGGGAGTGTGTCCAGGGAAATACCTGCGGCCAAGGTGGATTCGCCAGATGCTGTGGCTTTAGGGTCCAGGACAAGTCCACCGCCTGAGGCTTTTCCAATGAGGGTAAAAGCGCCTCCAATGTAAAGGGTGTTGTTAGCAATCAAAGAGGTTCTGACTTTCTTATTCGGAATCCAGTGAGATAAAGTGGAAGCGTTTGAAGTTAAAAAACCACTGCTAGTAAGAGTGAGGGTTAAAGGAGCTTTACTGACTAACATAACACCATCTTCCACCTCAATGGTGGTGGAGGTGGAAGTGTTTGTGGTGGCTCCTCCAAGCACCTGAAAGGTGCAAGAAGCCTGAGGGGCTAAAGAGGATGTACATTGGTTATTAATAATTTGGAAATTCTCAGTATTGGAGAGAGTGATTTGGATGGATTGGGCCGTTTCAGAACCTTCGTTTTTAACAGTAATGGTAGCTGGAGAAGAAGGGGTGGCTCCATTAGAAATAGTGAGGTTTGAGGTGTCCGCACTCAGGGCGAGAACCTTGAAATAGCCAAGGTAGCCGCGAATGCGGTTATCAGCCAACTGACAAGCTGATGTTATTAATAAAGAAAAAACGAGCACATACTTCACAGCCATCATTATACCTAATGAATCGGGCTTTTGGAGTCTGGACTTTAGACTTATTTTGCTAATCC
>RFKI01000115.1 GCA_003694355.1 Bdellovibrio sp. | reverse complement strand
CCATGTTGAAGTTTTCTCCGTGAGGGAACATAGAGCCAACATCACGGAACAGGCCAAGACCCAAGAGTTGATCTTGGAAAACTTCTTGTAACCCTTGATCGTAAAGTTGCTGCCAAATGACGGCGGATGAATTGCTAGTGGTATAAGCCATTTTCTACTCCTTAACTGTTAGCTTGAAGTTGTTGAATATATGCTGCAAGCTCAGTAGATGACATTTGAGAAATTTTTGGCATCTCTTTCTGGGCGGGCTTATGTGCAACATTTAACGACGGTTGAGGCGAAGGAGTCTCCTTCCCTCCGCTAGGCAAGAGTAGCTTTAGCAGAACCTTGCTTTCCTCTGGATCTGATGCCATCTTCAAAGCAGTTTCGTAAGAAATGCCAATCTCGGCAACCTTCTCACGAACCTTTGCGTCAACATCTTCACCAAAGGCTTTGGCAAGTGCTTCGTTTGTTTTAGCAAAAGTTTGCTTTTTAAGCTCCTCTTGCTTACGAAGCTGCTCTTGCTTCTCTCGCTCGGAGAGGACTCTCTCCACCTCGCTTTTCAAGCTCTCTTTCAGGCTATCCACATCAACGCCGCCATTGGTCGTGGCTGCGGAGTGTTCCTTACTTGAGACGGCTTGCTCTGACACCAGTTTTTCAATCTCAGCAACCTTTTTAAGCTGCTCTTCAAGCTGCCGCATGCGTTCTTCCTGTTCGCGCTTCTCGCGCTTCAGGGTTTCAATGAACTCATCAGCCGCTTGAATTTTCTTGGCTGCTGATTCTGGGTCATACTCCCGATCTCCAACTCGAAACTTGAAAGCAGTTTCTTGTTGTTGCTCGGGTGATTGAGCGGTCGGCTCATTAGTTTGTGCAGGGTCACTGCCAAATTTTTCCACGGTCATACTCCTCTATTGTGAAAAGTAAGAGATTAACTCTCTCAGTAGTTTTCTTTCTGCCAGCTTAGCTGCCCTGTGATATTTAGACTGGAACAGATTAAGTGGCATAAAAGATTCTTCTTCCTTCATTGTTTTTTCCAGCTTCCTTTCAAGAAACTCTACAAGCCTTTTAACTGTTTCCTTTTCTTTAAGGCTAACCCATTCATCCATTAAAGGCTTCGTCTCATTCTTCCCAGCAGTAGCTAGGAACGGTGGAATCTTATGCAACGCCATCGCCACCCTCCTCTGGCAAACCCTCTTCGTTCAATGCTTGGTCAATCATTTCCTCCTCCAGTGTAGGCTCAGCAACCTTTCCAGCTACACTCCTCTGTAACTGCTGCGCTATGGCCTGCTGCTCAGCTTGTTCCTCTAAGGCTACAAACTCGCCCCATATTCCCAAGTCCCTCGTCTCAGATAACTCAGCTACAAGCTCGGCAATACCTTTGCTTGATATGTGTGGGGCTGCAATTTGAATTAGCCCTGTTCCAGATAATTGAGTGAGCGTGGTGAGTAGCTGTAACTTGCGAGCAAACCTTCTAGCTCCCTTGGCAATAAAGGTTCCTTCCACCTTCAAATCTTCTGGGTCAATCTCAATGAATGGACTTATTCCGCCCTCTGTTGGCCCCGGAACCTCGATTGCCTCAAACAGGTTCTCTGCTGCAAGCATGACCTCAGCCTCTAGCACAGGCTGGAGAAGGCTTATCTCAAAATCTTCGGCTTTGTGTACAAAGCCTCTCATAGCGCCTTCAATGAGTGTTGTTACCTCGCCTAATGTTTTTTCGCCTGCGCTACGGAAGCCAACGAGGTCACCCGGAAGTCTTGCAGCCCTACGGATAGTCCTCTCTAGGCGGTCAATGTGCAAGTCAAAGGACAGGAAGCTAGTGTCTGGGCGAAGCTCTTGTACTGCTCCACCCTCACTTGTCAGATAGATTGTCTGCCCCGTCTCGTCATCATATATCGGTTCAACATCACCAGCGAACATTTTGTCAGGGAGCAGCATCTTATCTAGCGCGTCAGACTTTGCATTCTCCCTGTGGTTAATCTGGAAGTTTAGTCCGATGATGTTGTCTAAAGGCCCCATACCCCAGAGATTGTCCTCTCTCGCCTGCCACACAGAATGGTAAATGTATGGCTTTCCGTCCCAAGTATCAATCTCTGTGTTTAGAAGGACAACGTTATCAGCAATAACAATCATCCTGTCCTGCAAAACTTCTCCGGTTTCTTTGTTGTAAATGTCCCCGTAAAACCAGAGAAGCTCTACAGTGTCAGACTTTAGATAGTCTTCGAGAGAACCAAACCCAGCAGGGACATATTGTTGGTTCTTTCTGCTATACCTTGTGTTGGTGGTTACAACCTCGTTCCTATATTCAATCAGACTATTTACAGCTTCCTCGTCAAATCCATGACGAACCTTCCTCTTTAGGAGCTCAGGGATAGTGATAACTTCCCGTATAATCTTTGGTGTGTCCCTAAAGGAAGTTGCAGCCGGATTAAACACAATGTCATACGGGCTGATGCGGACAAGTTTTGGGCCTTTGTAGCCTTTCTTCTTTCCGCCTCGCTCAATCTCCTCATTTACATAAACTACTTGAGCGAAAGCATTTCCATAAGTTACCAAGTCAGAGATTAGTTTACGTACTACATTCCTGAAT
>RFKI01000114.1 GCA_003694355.1 Bdellovibrio sp. | reverse complement strand
TTTTTGTGGAAGGTGGTGCCTACACTCACAATGTATTTTTAGCCCATAATAAAGCCCATCGTTTATATCAGTATATAGCTCCCTTGATTATAGGATCTGGTCTGAAATGGCAGCTAGAGGTGACAAAAAGACTGCAGAAAATGTCTTCTAAGTGTTTCGGGGAGGATCTTTTTGTAACAGGTCGCTTGGCTTAAGATTTCATTGGAGTATTTAAGCTATTGAAATTAATGTGTTTTTCGATTTAAAAAGTTCTCGGCAAGCCCAAAAGGGGTTTCAGAGCAAAGAGCTTTTCTCGTGACGTCCAGGTTTTTTTTTTATATGTTGAGGTCCAAAGAAGGACTTGATCCATGAGACAGGTACCTAGGAAATTTTTAATCATAGGCGCAGGGCGACTAGCTCGTCATTTGAGCTTTTACCTTAAATCCCAAGGCCTTTGTGTTCTAAACTGGAAGCGATTGGATTCCTCTTGCGGGTTTCATTTGTCTGCTTCTGAAAAAGCCGATCTTCAGGAAAAAAGTCGTCAATGTGAAGTTGTCTTATTGGCTATTAAAGATCAGGCGATTGCCCCTTTTGTGCAGGCTAATGAATTTTTAAAGGAGAACCTTTTAATTCATTTTTCTGGAGCTCTTTCTTTAAAAGAGTGTTATTCCATGCACCCTTTAATGACTTTTGGACAAAAGCTTTATTCACTGGATTTTTATCCAAAAATTCCTTTTGTGCTTGAAGAAAAATCACCTTCTTTTTCTGAAGTTTTTTTCCCTCTGAAAAATCCTTGGTTTCGTTTAGAAGCCGAAAAGAAGCCGCTTTATCATGCTCTTTGTGTCGCTTCTGGCAACTTTACGGTTTTGTTATGGCAAGAAATTATGAGACGATTTCAAGAAGAGCTGAATCTTCCTGCAGAAATTTTAAAGCCATACTTGTTTAAAACCATGGAAAACCTTGTGTCGCATTCGGAGTCGGCTCTTACGGGCCCTCTTCAAAGAGGCGATCAAAAAACCATTCAACTGAATTTAGAGGCACTAAGGGGTTCTCAACTGTTTGATGTTTATAAAAGTTTTTTAAACCTTTCTCAGGTGGTTCATTAAATGGATATTTATCAGTTCAGAAAGAAAAAAGAAGCAAAGCAAAAGATTTCAATGGTGACCTGTTATGATTATTGGTCTGCAAAAATTATTAATTCATCTCCCATAGATGCTATTTTGGTGGGCGACAGTGTGGGTATGGTTATGTATGGTTATGAAAACACTCTTTCAACCACTTCATCCATGATTGCTGCTCATGTGGAAGCCGTTAAACGAGGAGCTCCAGATAAATTCATTGTTGCTGACTGGCCCTTTTTGGCAAAGTTCAAGAACTTAAAGTCATTTATGGAAGCGGGAGCTCATGCGGTTAAAGTGGAAGGGGCAGGGGAGACAACACTGGACCTCATTGCTCAAATATTGGATGTGGGTGTTCCCGTTATGGGGCATCTTGGTTTGACGCCTCAGTTTATTCACCAGATGGGGGGGTATCGGGTTCAAGGGCGTTCCATGGAAAGTGCTCAAAAGCTTTTAGAGCAAGCTCAGTTATTAGAAGAGAAGGGGTGCTTTGCCTTGGTTTTAGAATGTGTCCCTTCTGCAGTGGCACAGGAAGTGACTCAGTCTCTTGAAATTCCTGTCATAGGCATAGGTGCTGGAGTGGATACCGACGGGCAGGTTTTGGTGTTGCAAGATCTATTGGGTTTTCAAAAGGATTTTTTCCCACGATTTGTCAGAAAATATATGGATGGAGCAGGACTCATTGAAAAAGCTCTGAAGGATTTTCATGAAGATGTGAAACAACGAAAATTTCCTTCCATAGAAGAGAGTTATGAATAATGGAAATTTTTAATTCTTTAAAAGAATGGAGAAAGCAAAGGCCTCAGATAAAAGGCCTGGTTGGTTTTGTGCCCACAATGGGCGCTTTACACCAAGGCCATTTATCTCTCGTTCAAAGGTCTTTGGAGGAAACAGACCAAACTGTGGTGAGTATTTTTGTCAATCCAACACAGTTTGATGATCCTAAAGACTTAGACAAATACCCTCGCCTCCTGGAAAAAGACACAGAGCTTTTAGAAGAAGCTGGAGTGTCTTTTTTGTTATTACCTTCTTTTGAAGAAATTTATCAGGATCAGTATCGTTTTCGTGTTCAAGAAAAGGATTTAAGTCAACGGTTTTGTGGAAAATTTCGTCCAGGTCATTTTGATGGAGTTTTAACTGTTGTTTTGAAGTTATTGAATTTGGTCAAACCTCATAAAGCCTTTTTTGGCGAAAAAGATTACCAACAATATTTACTCATTCGGGATATGGTGAAGGCCTTCTTTTTAGATGTGGATGTTGTCTCTGTCCCTATTGTTAGAGAAAAAGATGGGTTGGCCATGAGCTCTCGTAATTTGAGGCTCTCACCTCAGGAAAGAGAAAAAGCACCTTTGTTTTATAAGATTTTAAAGCAAGCACCATCAACAGAGGCCGCCGTTAAAGAACTGGAAAATGTTGGTTTTCGGGTGGATTATGTGGAAGATTTTGAGGGACGACGTTTGGGGGCCGTTTACTTGGGAGAAATACGACTTATTGATAATGTACCTTTAAAAGGAGTTTCATGATGATTTTATGTCTGGATGTGGGAAACTCTCAAATATATGGAGGGGTCTTTGAGAATGATACACTTTTGTTGCAGTTCAGGAAGTCTTCTCGTTATAAAGCTTCTTCAGACGAAATTGGCCTGTTTCTTCGAGGCGTTTTGAAAGAAAATAATATTGATCCTCAAGGGGTGAATCAGATCTCTGTGTGTACGGTGGTGCCAGACCTTCTTCATTCTTTGAAGAACGCTTGTTTAAAGTATTTTTCCAAAAGACCCTTTGTGTTGCAGGCAGGAGTAAAGACGGGATTGAAGATTAAATACCGGAACCCTTTGGAAGTGGGCTCAGATCGTATTGCAAACGCCATTGCTTGCACCGTTTTATTTCCCAAGAGAAATGTTATTATTGTGGATTTTGGCACAGCAACAACATTCTGTGCTTTAAACTCTCAGAAAGAATACTTGGGAGGAGTGATTTTGCCAGGGCTTGGCATTTCAATGAAATCGTTAGAAGATAATACGTCAAAGCTTCCCACTGTTGAAATCTGTGAGCCCAAAGTCACCTTGGGGCGATCTACAGTGGAAAGCATTCAGTCAGGTCTTTTCTTTGGAACTCTGGGGGCTATTAAAGAAATTATTCATAACTTGACGGCAGAATGTTTTGGTGGTCAAAAGCCGTTAGTTATTGGTACAGGCGGATTTGCCAGCCTTTTTGAGGGGACGAAGATTTTTGATCAGGAAATCTCTGATCTTGTTTTGCGAGGCCTATACCAGGCTTTAAAGTTAAACACTTGAAGGTGTTTAACTTTAAAGCCTGGTATAGGCC
>RFKI01000113.1 GCA_003694355.1 Bdellovibrio sp. | reverse complement strand
ATCACCAAAGTCCAGGCTTTCTTATTCTTTTCTGAAAACAGAACTTTCTTTCGTTTCTCAGTTTTTCTTATGAAATTCACTCATGGAATGCCGATAGATCTTGTGTGAAGCTTTTGATTTTTACTTTTATATTCATTTTCATTGGTGCATTAGAAGCTCATGCTAAAGAGCCATGTGTACATGATGCTCTTAATTTTCGATGTGTAAAGTATGTAAAAAACTATGATGCCGACACCATCACTTTTAACATTCCTGGAGTTCATCCTCTTTTTGGGAAAAAGATAAATATTCGAGTTTTAGGAGTGGATACGCCTGAAGTTCGTACCAAAAACGCCTGCGAAAAGCAAAAAGCCAGAAATGCCAAAAGACTTGTTGAGAATCTTTTAAAAAGAGCTCATCGCATTGATTTATTGAATGTGAGACGAGGGAAGTACTTTCGTATAGTGGCAGAGGTGAAAGTCGATGGGGTTTTATTAAGTCACTACCTTTTGAAAAATGGGCTTGCTTACTCTTATGACGGAGGGAAGAAGAAAAAGATTGATTGGTGTCAATCAAGTCGAGAAATTGCTTCGAAAAATTTGAAAGGTTTTTAAATGAAAAGATATCTTACAAAGTCAAGATTTAAGCTAGGGTTAGAGTGTCCAACAAAACTTTTTTATACCAAGAAAAAAGAATATCTGGATCAAAAAATAGAGGATCCTTTTTTAAAGGCTCTCGCAGATGGTGGCTATCAGGTGGGCGAGCTTGCTAAACAATATTTTAAGGGCGGATATGATATTGCGGATTTGGATTATGACTTGGCTAAACAAAAAACAGATGAGCTTTTAAAAAAGGAAAACGTTATTGTTTTTGAGCCAGCAATTCAGTTTGAAAATCTTTTTATTCGGATAGACATTCTTATCAAAAGGGGTAAGTGTTTTGAGCTTATTGAAGTTAAGTCAAAATCTTTTGACTCTCATGAAGAGGAGCCTTTTTTGAACAAAAATGGAACGCTTTCTTCTTCGTGGAAGCCATATCTTTATGATGTGGCTTTTCAGAAGTATGTTCTTCAAAGAGCCTTTCCAGATTCTACAATTGCGACTTATTTAATGATGGTAGATAAAAATGCGAAATGTCCTGTGGATGGGTTGAATCAAAAGTTTCGAATTGTTAGGGATCAGTCAAATAGAAAAGGTGTGAGGGTTTCATCTTGTTTAACGGAGGAGGATCTCAAAGAAAAGATATTGATTCAAGTTCCTGTGGATTTTTATTTAGAAAAAATTTACCAGGAGAAAGATTTTGAAGGATTCGGGCGCTCTTTTTTTGAGACGGTGTCATTTTTAGCTGAAAAATATGAGAAAGATGAAAAGGTAAAACCTCAGATTGGATCCCATTGCAAGAAGTGTGAATTTCAATGCTCCATAGAGGAAGAACAGCAAGGTTTTAAAAATGGATTTAAGGAGTGTTGGTCGGAGGTTTTAGGGTGGTCAGATGCGGATTTTAAAGAGCCAACAATTTTAGAAATTTGGAACTTTAAAAACAAAGATCGTCTAATTAAACAGGGAACTTTGAAATTGAGGGAAGTAACCCTCTTTGATATTAACATAAAGCCAAATTTAAAAAAGCCGGGCCTTTCCACAACAGAGCGGCAGTGGTTGCAGGTTAAAAAGGCTAAGGAGAGGGATTCAACTCCTTATATTGATGCTCGTGGTCTTAAGAAAGAGATGGATCAGTGGAAGTTCCCTTTGCATTTTATTGATTTTGAAACAACGGCAGTAGCGATTCCTTTTTACAAGGGACTAAGGCCCTATGAGGGGGTGGCTTTTCAGTTTTCTCATCATGTGGTTTATGAAGATGGAACGGTAGAACATAAAGGGCAGTTTTTAAATGCCACTCCTGGGGAGTTTCCGAACTTTTCTTTTATAAGAGCGTTAAAAAAAGAGCTTGATCAAGATGAGGGCACAATTTTTAATTATGCAACTCATGAAAATTCTTTTTTAAATTACATTTATAATCAATTAGAAACCTTTCAGATTGAAGGCCGGGAAGAGTTGAAAGCATTTATTAAAATGATCTCCAAATCCACAGGAAAGAGTGTTGAAAAGTGGGAAGGTAAGAGAAATATGGTGGACCTTTATGATCTGGTTAAAAGATATTATTATGATCCTTATACAAAGGGCTCTAATT
>RFKI01000013.1 GCA_003694355.1 Bdellovibrio sp. | reverse complement strand
TTTTGTGCTTTCAGAAGTTGATGGACAGGTTTTCATTAAAGCTCATCACTCTTCGTTGTCATGAGGAAAATATTTTTTGGTTTCTTGAGCCGCCTGTTATACCAAGGTGAAATGATGGTTAGGGTTCCTCAAAGATCATAGACACTTTCATATAAGCGGTTTAACTTCTAAACCAGAAGAAGGAAAACCATGGAATAGGGAAAAAAGACGCTCCAGGAGTCCGTTTTCAGAGGAGTTTAAATAAGGAGGCCGTGGAGTTAGAAAAGGTGATAGGCCTGATGACCCCCTTTAAAAATTGCCTCTTTTCATAAGGTTCATAAGTTTAGCTAAGAGGGGGCTAGAATGACATAGGTCATTTCATTTTCTAAGCTTTTAAGTTATTGATGTGATTAATCTTTTTTAGGTGTTTGAGGGGTTGATCTCTTTTTTCAGAACAGTTGTGGAGCCATTATTGATTGTTTTATTTTGCAAAATTTATCTTTCGCTAAATCATAAAAAGCTTAATGATTTCAGTGGCTTTTTTGTTTTTTAGGGGGGAGAAGCCATAGGAGGGAGAAACCAAAAGAATGATCTTTCTAGTTTGGGAGAAGCTGATAATATTAAACCTGAAAGCTTCTCGACAGTTCTGTTGAAACGCGTTGTGTAGAAGTTAGAGGCCCTTTTATATTTTCACTATTTTTCGTATTCATTTCTTCCATTCAGTGAAAAGGATGTTCTTTCTTGCTTTTTGGTTTCTTCTCTCAGCATGACTCTAACGTATCTATATTATTAATGTTTTCATGGTTTTAAAGTTTCCAGTTGTTTTTGCTATAAGTTGTTCTCAATAGAGACGCCGAGGGAAAAATGGTCTTTAGAAAAGGCCTATCACTTATGAATGATTGGTCATTTTCAGGGTGAACCATTGGGCAGGGTAGAGCTTTTAAGAAGATAAAAAAGGCATGAAGCTTTTATTGACAGATGTCATGTGCAGAGGCATACTCTGGCTCTGTTATTTTTTAATAAGGCTAGAAGGAAATTTTTATTGTTTCTTGAGTCTTAGGGCTTTACGTCGCTTGTTTTCAGTAGTAAAGAAAGCGATACGGAAGCTTGATGGCGTCTTGAAAGAGGATGTTATTGTCAATTTAAAGAGGATGTAGGAGAGTTATGCAAAGCCAGAAAATAAGGATACGATTAAGAGCTTTTGACCATAAACTTTTAGACCAATCTACAAGGGAAATTGTAGACACAGCTCGTCGAACAGGAGCTCGTGTTGCAGGTCCTATTCCTTTGCCTACCAGGATTAATCGGTATACAGTTTTGCGCTCTCCACATGTTGATAAGAAGTCAAGAGAGCAGTTTGAAATTCGAACTCACAAACGTTTATTAGATATTTTGGAGCCCACTCAGCAGACAATTGATCAATTAATGAAGTTAGATTTGTCTGCAGGTGTAGATGTGGAGATCAAACTTTCAGTTGTTTAATGGGAGATACTTTTAAATGAGTACAAAAGAAAAAGAAGCGGTTGAAGGAGATGTAAAGGAAAAGCAGAAAGGTGGGGCTGAAGAAAAGGCCTCTGGAGAAAATAAAGAGGTTCCTCAAAGAGAGGACTCTTCAGAGGTGGTTCTTCAAAGTCTTTTTGCTTTTAAAGAAGGTATGTCAGCTGTTTATGATGAGTTAGGAAACAGAATTCCTGTGACCGTTTTAAGGTATGAGCCATGGGTTGTAACACAGGTAAAGACTCCAGAAAAAGAGGGATATAGTGCTTTACAGGTAGCTTGTGGAGCTAAGCCCGCCAAGCGTTGCACAAAAGCTGAGCGGAATCATTTTAAGGCAGCAGGATTTGAGAATGGAGCTCGTTTTGTAAAAGAGGTTCGCCAAGAAATTCCTGATTCTGTAAAGGTCGGACAAAGGGTTTCACTTCAAAGCCTTTCTAAAGGGGATTTGGTTAAAGTCACTTCATATTCTAAAGGGAGAGGCTTTTCTGGAGCTATGAAGCGATGGGGTTTTGGCGGTGGTCCAGCGTCTCATGGAGCTGGCTTTCATCGAAAACCTGGATCTATTGGAAACTGTACTTGGCCAGGTCGAGTCATGAAAGGCCGAAAAATGCCAGGGCATTATGGGAACCAGAAGTTTACTTATAGAAACATTAAGGTGGTGGATATTCTTCCGGATGAAAATGTTATCTTGATAAAAGGTCCTGTTCCAGGGGCAAAAAACGCATTGGTGCAGATTACAAAAGGCTAATTAAGGGT
>RFKI01000112.1 GCA_003694355.1 Bdellovibrio sp. | reverse complement strand
CTCCTGGAACGATCGGATATTAGCGAAGAAATCACTCGCTTGAAAGAACATATTCGGCATGTGCAGGAGCTTTTGAAGCAACCAGAGCGGGTTGGGAAAAAACTGGATTTTTATTTTCAGGAGCTACTCAGAGAGGTGAACACAATAGGCTCAAAGTCTCAATTTGTGGATTTAACCGTGCTTGTGGTGGAGGCGAAGGATATAATTGAAAAATTAAGGGAGCAGGTTCAAAATGTGGAGTAAAGAAAAAAAAGAAGGGCCCATGGTGCTTTTGGTGGGGCCCAGTGGGGCGGGAAAGTCCACCTTTGTGGATCGGGCCACCTCTGACTTTAAAAACCTGGTTGATATTATCACTTACACCACTCGCCCCATGAGGGAAGGGGAGTCCGAAGGGCACCCTTATCACTTTGTTTCTGATGAAGAATTTAAACAAAAGGTGAAGCGAGGGGACTTTGTTGAGTGGGCGGAAGTGCATGGCAAATGCTATGGAAGTCCTCGTGATCAAATTGAAAAAGCCTGGGAGCAGGGAAAAGCGGTGATCATGGATGTGGATGTCCAGGGGGCCAAAAAAATAAAGCAAGAGTACCCTCACAGTTTAACCATTTTCATTTTGCCTCCCTCGATAGACGAATTGCGTCAGAGAGTGATTCGCAGAGAAGGAAAGCCACCAGCGGATCTGGAATTGAGAATGTCCAATGCCGTTCGGGAAATCAAAGAGGCGAATGCCTTTGATAGGCAGGTGGTGAACTCTGATTTTGAAGTGGCCTATTCTCAAATTAAAAAAATGATTGAAGACCTGATTCAAAAGGGTTAGTTTAACTTCCTGATATTTGTACTTTGTATAAGGAGGCCAAAAAGTGGCAAGAGTGACCGTTGAAGATTGTCTGGATAAGGTATCCAATCGTTTTGCCCTGGTTTTGTTAGTGGCTAAAAGAGCCAAGCAGCTTATGAAAGGAGCCAAGCCCGTGGTGAAAACAAAAGGCAACAAGTACATTGTAACAGCTCTTAGAGAGGTGGCTGCTGGAAAGGTTCGGTTTGATGTGGACTTTTCCAAAGGCACTCCTGAACAACAAGTTCTCGCTGATCTGAATCGTTAATTAAGAAATCATAGAATTTAAGGGGCTCTTTGTGCTATAATAAAGGCTTATGGTAGAGTCTTTATCCCGCGCCCCCCTTTTTTCAAAGACTCCAGAAGGCTTTGATGAGCTGGAAGAGAAAATCAAGGATTATTATTCACCAGCTCAAATAGATCTTCTTCGGGAAGCTTATGAGTTTTCAGCTAAAGCTCATGAAGGACAAATTCGTCGAAGTGGGGAGCCCTATATCACACACCCTTTGGGAGTGACTGCCATTCTGGCTGACTTGCGCCTGGATATAGCCACTCTGGTTACAGGTATCCTTCACGATACCGTTGAGGATACAGAGGTGACTCTGGAAGATATTGAAGAACATTTTGGTCCTGTTATTCGTGATCTTGTGGATGGGGTGACTAAAATTTCTCAAATGCAGTTTCGGCACACCCATGAAAAGCAGGGGGAAAACATTCGCAAGATGATTGTGGCCACAGGAAAAGATGTGCGGGTGATTTTAGTGAAACTGGCAGACCGTCTTCATAATATGAGAACCTTAAATCATATGCCTTACTCCAAGCAGTCCCGTATTGCTCAGGAAACTTTGGATATTTATGCGCCTCTGGCAGGTCGTTTGGGGATTATGTCCATGAAGGTGGAGCTGGAAGACTTAAGCTTTCGTTATTTGCATCCTGACCAATATTATGAATTGGCTCAAAAGGTGAGTCAAAGAAAGCAGGAACGGCAAAAATACATTGATGAAGTGATTGAGCTTTTAACCAAAGAGATTCAGGCACGCTCTCAAATTTCATTTAAAGTGTATGGGCGACCGAAACACTTGTATTCGATTTTTAAAAAGATGCAGGCTCGGGGGGTGGATTATGAGCAAGTGTATGATGTGCTGGCTTTTCGTGTGATTGTTCAAAGTGTGGCTGAGTGCTATGAAGTACTAGGGATTGTGCATTCTCTTTGGAAGCCCATTCCAGGGCGTTTTAAAGATTTCATTGCTATGCCCAAGACCAATAACTACCAAAGCCTGCACACCACAGTGATTGGGCCCAAGGCAGAGCGTATTGAAGTGCAAATACGCACTGAGGAAATGAATCTTGTGGCTGAGTGGGGGATTGCCGCTCATTGGAAGTATAAAGAAAGCTCCCGAATGGGAAATGACTACATTGATGAGGCCACGTTAAAAAAGTTCAACTGGTTAAGGGAGCTGGTGAGCTTTCATCAAAACACCCGAAACTCAGATGAGTTCCTGGAAAATATTAAAACTGATCTCGTTGAAACAGAAATTTATGTGTTCACTCCCAAAGGAGAGGTGAAAGAGTTTCCTGATGGAGCTACACCCATTGATTTTGCCTATGCCATTCATACACAATTGGGAGACCATATTGTGGCGGCCCGAGTGAATGGGCGGATTGTTCCTCTTAAATATAAATTGCAAAATGGAGACACTGTAGAGGTTATTACCTCCAAAAATCAAAAACCTTCAAAAGATTGGTTAAAAATTTGTGTCACCTCAAAGGCGAAATCCAAAATTCGCGCCTTTGTGAAAAGTGAGCAGAGAAGGCGCTCTTTGGAGCTGGGTAAAGAGCTATTAGAAAAAACTTTTCGAAAGCAGGGAGAGAGTTTGCAGAAACACTTAAAAGGGCCTGAGTTTGAAAAGTTTTTAAAAGAAGAAGGTTGTGCCAATGTGAATGAGCTTTATGTGCGTGTGGGATATGGGAAAATCACTCCCAAGCATGTGGTGGAAAAACTTCTTCCAGGAAAGAAGGCTGAGGAGGAGTTAAGTGGAAGTTATTTGGCAAAGGCTTTTAAATCAGCACTGAACCGTTCCAAGAAATCATCTTCGGTGATTACTGTAGATGGCATGAATGATGTTCTTGTTCGTTATGCCAAGTGCTGTCATCCCATACCTGGAGACCCTATTGTGGGATTTATTTCAAGGGGACGAGGCATTACTGTTCATAGAGCTGATTGTGAAAAAACTTTTGAAATGGATCAGGAGCGCTTGATTGATGTGGAGTGGAACCGAGCGAACAAAGACAGTGGGCGTATAGTGTGTATTCGTGTGGTCAGCCATGATATTCCAGGACTTTTGAAGTCAATGACAGAGGTTTTTTCGGCTCATGGTGTGAACATTCACAATGCGCAAATCAGAACAACAAAGGAACGAAAGGCCATTTGTATTTTCGATGTGAGTGTTAGAGATATTCAACAGTTAACAGAAGTTATGACTGCTTTGGAAAAAGTAAAAGGGATTATTGGCGTGACTCGAATGCTTCGAAATTAGAATAAACTCATGGTTAATTCCATAAGCTTGTTTGAGATGTCGGAAATCACTTTACTGAAAGTGTGCCCGGTTCCACTGAGCAGTTCATTGACAAAGGCAATGGTGACCAAAATAAAAAGAATGTGGAAAAAAGCTTTAACAACAATGACAGTTGACCGCATATCTTCAAGCTTCAGTTCTCTTTCTACTTTTTCAAGACGTTTTAGATATTCTTTTAGTTCATCAAAGTGCTCCAGAACTTTTTCGATCAGTTCTTGTTGTTTTGACTTGGAGAGAGAAGATAGACCTGGGAAATTTCTTTTGGATTTAATGGCATTGATAAGGTCTTTGGCATGTCGTACATAACGTTCAGTTCGTGGTCGAAAAGCTGGATACTCATCTAAAGAATCCACATAATGATCCAGCTCTCTCTGGGCGGCTTCATAGTTGGCAGTAACCACCTGTTGAAGGATGGTTTGTCGAAGCCCATGCACCTGATGTTGATTCAGGTGTTTTTTAAGCTCAGACCTTAAGTCTGTTTGAACCTTTTGCTCTCTGGCTTTTTCTAATAGTTCATAATTAATTTTTGTGGCTTGCATATTCCATACTTCGGATAAATCTGGTCCTTTGTTTAGGAAATAATGAGGGGGAAAGTCTTTGTGTATCATATTTTTGACAGAAGTTGTGTTTTTTTGAGACACTTAAGACGAAGGCCAAGGGCGCCAAGGAGGGTGAAATGGGTCAAAACAAGGGAGAAGGATTTCAGGAAAGACGATTAACTTCAGTTCCAACACCAAACCAGATGCCCCCTAAAATTTCTTTGGAAGGATTGCCTAAAAACATATTAAGGTCTGGAGCTGTTAATATTCTGATTCAACAAAATGAAGACCTTATGGCTAGGCTTTCTGTCAGTTTAAGACGGATTTCCTTGCTTGAAGAGGCCAATGCAAAGTTGGAGAGAGAGAACTTAAGTTTACAGCATAAAAACTCAAATCTGGCTGACCGAATTTTTTTACTAGAAGAAAAAGAAAAGGCTTTAAAAGAACGATTTCAAAAAGATGAAGTGGGAGTAGCTCAGTTAAAAGAGCAGTTAAAGTTAAGAGAGATCGAGTTTTCAGAGTATTACTCTCAATCTCAAGAGCGACAAAAGGAACTCCTTAAAAAAGTAGAGAGCTTATCAAAACGTTTGGCCCGCTTTTTGAGATATCGAAAAAGAGTTCAAATGGCCGCTCGCCATCAAAAGCAGAAAACTCAAAAAGAGTTGGCTCTAAAAAATGCGGATCTCTTGAAAGCTCAAGAAAGGGTTCAATCATTGGAGGAGGAGCTTTTTCAAGAGGCGGAAAAAAACAAGCACTTGAAAAAACAAGTAGAAGAGTCAACAGAGTATATTCAGTCTCAAGCTAAACAGTTTAAGGTGGATCAGCAAAAGCTAGTGGATCACTATGAGGAGCAGTTAGGGAAGCTTCATCAAAAAATAAAAGATTTAGAGTCACAAAATGAAGAATTAGTGGCGAAGAATAGAGAAAACGAGATGCTTTATGAGAAGAATGTGGAGCTGGAAAATCAGTTGGTTGTGGAAAAACGACGTCAAGAGGACGTGAAAGAAACCTTGGAGAAGGAAATTAAAGAGCTTCAGTTAAAACTGTCGCAGGAGCGTGGGACTGCCAAGGCGAAAACTTTGGAGCTTGAGCGGGCCCAGAAAGATCTGGTGGAGCAACATCAGACATTAATGAGCCTGAAGAAAGAAAAAGATCAATTGGAAGACCAGGTGGAAAACTTGCAATGCTTGTGGAGAGACAGTCATGCTGAGTTAGAGAAACAAAAGGAAAAAAATAAGGCCCTTCAGAAACTCAATCAACAAATGAGCTTGAAGATGAATGAATATCGAAAAGAAATTCATGATCTTAAGATGAAACTGGAAACATCTCAGGTGCTCACAGCTCATCAGGTGAAGGAGCTTAAGGGGCAGGTAAAGGCGGTCACTCAGTTGATGGAGCCGAAGAAAATAAAAGATCAGAACCATCGGTCTTCTGTGGGGGATCAAAACTCTCAAGGTGGCGATAAAGACTTTACCCCTGACTTGATGAACCGGATTGATGAGTTGATTGGTGAAATCCACACGGCTTTTAATATTCAGCCGTCTGCTGGAAAGGAACAAGAACCTCCAGCAGAAGTTCCCAATGAGCTCTCATAATTCATGTCTTGGTTTTTTATTCAGACGATCAAAGACTCTTAAATAAGAAGGGGGCTTCGATTATTTGTTTTTTAAGTCCTTGTAGATAGAGTCAAAAAGTTTAATGAGCAATACTGGATGAGTAGAAATTTTTTTGTGATTAATAAAAATAGTTGGGGTTCCTTCAACGCCCACATTGTCTCCCTGTTGAGCCTGAGCCATAATGGCTTCTTGAGTTTCGCTGGATTCAAGGCATTGATTTAATGGCTCCCAAGAGAGAGAAAGGTTTTGGGAAAGTTTTTTGAGAAAATCTTTAAGTTGTTCAGGATCTCTTATATCTGCAATCTTAAAGAACTCATCAAAGATTTTGTCATGTAATTGCCAGGCTTTTGGCATATTTTGTTGTCCCGCGCAATATACGGTTTTTGCCAGAAGGCAATGGGTTCCAGGGGCAAAAGAAACACTTTTATTGCAGACGCCATCCAAGGGGAAAGCAAAGAACTCAACTCGGACATCAGGATGGGTTTGAAAGAAAAGTTTTAAAGGCTTGTAGGTTTTTTGGCAATGAATGCATTGAAAGTCAGCAAATTCTTGAATCACCATAAAAGAATCTCGCGGGCCTTTTGAAAGGAGAGGCTCCGTTGTGAACTCTTTTTCCGGACTGATTTGCCATTGAGCTTTAAAATTTTTAATGATCTTTTGGATATTGCTCAGGTTTTCTGATTTGAGTTTGGACTGGTGAATAAAAAAAGCTCCTAAGGGGATAAGAAGCCAGATAACCAGAAGACCCTTTTGTTTAAAAAGATTTTGAATGTCTTGGGCAGAAATTTTAGGGGCGTCCACTTGTTTGAGAATTTGCCACACCAGAAAGAGGGACAGAAAAGATAAAACATAAGCGGTAATACAAAGGATGCAGTAAGTATTGAGCTGGGTGAGGGAGATACCAATCATCACCAGGGAGGCCAGGGCAATAAGGATTGAGAGCAGAAAACTGGATTTGAAATAGAGGTTTGGATTTTCTGTGAGCCTCAAAAAGGGGATGAGGAGCATAAGAAACAGGGCTGTATTGGCAAAAGCTCCAAAAAGAGAAATGGGAATTCCGCCAAGAGAGGCATAAGGGCTGGCGCTGACCACATCACAGTTAAAAGTTTTGCTCACATTGCAAAAGCTTTCTCCAGAAAGGTGACCAAAGTTCACATCATAGTAGTGGAGTGTGAGGTAAATGTGGGTGAGTATTGCTAAGAGAGTGACAAAAAGCACGCCGCGCAAAAGGTTTTTCATAATGCCCCCTTTTTCTCATTTAAACTGCTTTCAGGTATAAAGGCAATGACTTAGGCACTTGCTCCCTGATTTTTCTCATGGGAAACTGAAATAAGAGGGGGCTACTTTGTGGTATTATTTTAAAAGGGGAAAAGCGGGGGGACCTGTTTCTTCAGAGGCTGTTGCCAAAAAGATACGGCTGGGAGAGCTAGGGCCCTATGATATGCTTCGTTTTCAGGGGCAGGACTCCTGGGTTCCCCTTATTGAGATTCCAGATTTTCAAGAGTGCTTTGATCCTCAGAAACGGTTGAAAACCCAAGAAGCGCAATGGGTTCTTTTGTTAAAAAACCAAGAGCGAGGGACATATCTCCAAAAAGGCCCCTACTCCACCTCTGTGGTGCGAGAAATGCTCTCTTCAGGAAAAATCTCCCATGAGGATTATATTTGGAAAGAGGGGATGAAAGAGTGGTATCAGATTGCTTTTTTGGAACCTTTTCAGAGTGTAAAAGGGGTTCCAGAGGAAGTGCTTTTACACTCTTCAGAAGATTCACTCACTTCAGAAGAGCTTTTGGACCATATTGTTGAAAGAAAAGACTTGGAAGAGACTCCGCCAAAGCCTTTTGATCAGGACTTGGAGGCAGAAAACCTGGAGGATTTAACAGATCCAAAGGTTTATCAAAAAGTTCGGGAAAGAGAGGAAAAAGAGCGTTTGCAGCGCTTTGTGAAAAAAAGAAAAAGACATTTTTTGCAACCCTCTGTTTCTGGAAATAGAAGTTTTCAGAGTTTGGGAAAAGCTTTGAGTTCATTAAAAAAAAACTTAAAGCCTTTTATGTGGCATGGTTTGTTTTTTGGAGGAACGCTTCTTCTTTTTATCATTGCTTTTTTAATTTCATCACGATTGTCTCAAATTAAAAAAGAAGCTTCTTTTTCGGGAAGAGTCCCTCCAAAGAAGGCTTCTGCTAAAAAAATCATTCACCCTCCCTCTTCTAAAGGGGTTCCCAAAAGAACTTTGACCCCGCGGGCGGCTACTTATTTGAAGCTTCGATTCCTTCCCAAACAGAAAGAACTGGTTGTGTTAACAGATGGAACCGACCGTCTTGGGGTTCTTTTGGTGGGACGGGGGGGACAAATTCTGGAAAAAAAGAGTGTTTATCAGGAATGGAGTACTTCTCAGAGGAGAATTTCTCTGAAGAGTTTTCCAGAAGGCCTTTATAGAGTTGAAGTTCAATCTGGAAAACGGCGCGTTCAGAGGAAGATATTTTTAGGGCAGAAAAATAAAGCTTTTTTGAAGCGACTTCGTCAGCATAAAAAACAGTTGAGCTATTGGCACCAACAGGAGAAGTGGAAATTGATTCAAATGACAAAGGAATTACTTAGGCACATTCAAACTGTTAAGGACTTAAAATTTCGTCGTTGGTTTCAAAAGAACATAAACCGTTCCTGGAAAGGGGTTCATCAAAGTTTTTTTATGAACTTAAAAAGTTTTTGTAAAAAAATTTTGGATCAAAAAATGCCTTTGAAGGACAGACGGGCTCAAGCAAAGGCTTTTTATTATGAAGCTCAAAGGCTTTCTTTGTATCGTGGTAAGAAACTGTAAAAAGAGGGTGATGAGGAGGCCTGAGCTCTTCCTTTTAAAGACTTGGCTACATGGCCTGTGGCGCTTCCATATTGAGGATTTTGAGGCCTTTTTCCAGAGTTTTTTGAGTGCAAAAAACAAGAAGGAGACGATCTTTTTCTTCAGAAGCGCCCAGAACTTTATGTTTATGATAAAAATGGTTAAACAACTTACAGGTATCCAGAAGATAATTGGCCACCAGGTGAGGTTTGAAATTTTCAAAAGCCTTTTGAAGAGTTTCTTCATAGTTTAATAAGTGACGCAAGAGAGCTTTTTCTTCAGGAGAGGAAAGCTCTTGACTAAAGGCAGTAGGAAGTGGTTTTTGATATTTTTCCAAAATGCTTCGACAACGCACCAGACAGTATTGAACATAAGGGCCGCTATCACCATCAAAACTAAGAGCTTTATTCCAGTTAAACTCAACATCTTTAACTCGGTCATTAACCAGATCATTGAAAATAATCGCACCAACTCCCACTTGTTGAGCCACTTTGTCTTTTTGAGGCAAAGAAGGGTTCTTTTCGTCAATAAGGGTTTTTATTTGCTGAACGGCTTTTTCCAGAACTTCATCCAGTCGGATGATTTGCCCTTTACGACTGGATAACTTTCCTACGTCTTTAAAGCGATACATTCCAAAAGAAATATGGTGGCAGTTTTTAGCCCAAGGATACCCCATTTTTTCCAGAACTTTAAACACTTGCTGAAAATGCAGGGTTTGGTCAGCGCCAACCACATAAAGGTTGAGGTCGCATTTTAACTCTTCCATGCGATAGATGGCGCTGGCAATATCTCGTGTGGCATAGAGGGAGGCTCCATCTTTTTTTCGGATCAGACAGGGTGGGAGGTTAAACTCATCCAGAGGGACTACCAGAGCGCCTTCGCTTTCCACAAGAAGTCCTTTTTCTTCTAATATTTTCTCAACCGTTTCAAGGCGGTCATTATAAAAGGATTCACCTCGGACCAAGTCATGGTGAACACCCAGTTGTTTCCATAATTTTTCATATTCTTGCATGGAAATATAGATAAACTCTTTCCATATTTTTTGGACCTCAGGGTCTCCTTCTTCCAGTTTTTTAAACATGGCAGAACCAGCTTCGTTCATTTCAGGATGCTTTTCAGCTTCTTTATGGAAGCGGACATAAAGGGCATAAAGAGACTCAAAAGGTTCATTTTCAAAATCATAGTCGTCTTTCCATTGTAAGTAAGCCCATGCTAGTTTTCCAAACTGAACACCCCAGTCGCCCAGATGATTGATGCCAATCACTTCATGCCCTTGTGCCTTGGCTAAGTTGTAAATGGCTTGTCCGATGACAGTGGCCCTGAGGTGACCAATGTGCATGGGTTTGGCGACATTAGGTGAGGAGAAATCAATGGCAATTTTTTTTCGTTGAGCTGGAGGAGGAAGAGGCTTTGTGATGTTTTCTAGAAGTTCTTTTTGTATAAAAAAAGTTTGAAAGTGAAAGTTCAAATAACCAGCAACGGCTTCCACTTTTTCAATTTCAGGAGGCAGACGCAATTGGGTGGCCATTTCTTGAGCAATTAGTTGAGGGCTTTTCTTAAAGATTTTTGCCAGAGGAAACATGGGCATGGCTAAGTGTCCATGCTCCAGAACTTTAGGAAGCTCCAGAGAAGACAAAATGGTTTTTCTGTCCAGAGGGACTTGGTCTTTTAAGAGGGAAACCACTTTCTGTTTAAGGCTTGTCAACATTTTTCTTCCAAAGATTTTAAGTTAAATGTCTGCCCCTATATTAAGCGCCCTTAAAAAAAAATGAAAGAAAAAACGTCTTGACGAGATGAGCTTTGAGCTTTAGTTTCCTTTTTTAACTGAGTTTTTCTAAACATTTATCATCTAAGAAAGGACGTAACATTGAATAAAGCACAACTCATAGAAAAGCTTTCACAGAGAACAAAATTAACCAAAACACAAACTGAAACCATTTTAGATGCCACTCTTGAAATCATTCAGGAGTCTGTTGTGAAAGGGGAAGATGTTAAGTTAGTGGGGTTTGGGATCTTTGATAAAGCGGTTCGTAAACAACGAAATGGCCGCAACCCCAAAACGGGTGAAACCATTGTGATTCCTGAAACCATTGTTCCCCGCTTTCGTCCCGGGAAAGACTTTAAAAACTTGGTTCAAAAACAAAAGTCATAATCAAATAAAAGAAAAGCTGGTGAACTATGCTTAGGGACGCACGCATTGGTTGGGTGTGCGTCTTTGGCACTCATCAAAGACCAAGTCTTGGAAGGCCTTTCTTAACTCGCGTGCTGCAGCAGCTTTTTGAGGTGGCGCTTGGAAAATATATTGAGAAAGGGTGATGGAATCAAAGCCTAAGTCCAGGTGACGTTTTTTAACAGCCTTCAGAAAGGACCTTAAGTCTTTGTGCCACAGGGAGTCCCAGAATGTGACACTGGCTTGGAGTGAAAGGGGAAATTTTCGGATAGGAGCCGAAGGGTGTTTGGCGTAGTCATATTGATTTGGGTGACCCAATTCTTCCCAGTGTCTCATGGCTAGGATAAAACTCCACTGGGAATATTCAGGGAATCGATAAGGGAGATGACTTAAGCCATGTTTTTTTAAAATCAGATAAATATGGTGTTCCACCATGGACATGGCCAAAATCCAGGAGTTGTAAACAGGGCTTGCAGCTAACAAGTGGCCATTGAGTCGTAAGCGTCCTTCAACACCTTCTTCTTTTTCTGTTAAAAGGACGTAAAGTCTGTTAGAAGGAGTATCTCCAAAGGTGATATGGGCAATGGCGTCTTCAAAGGAGTGAAAAGGGGACAAAAGCTCTTGTCCTGTTAAGGTCTTTTGAAGGTTGATGAGACTAAGGCGTCTTTGCTTGTTGTTTAAATTCTGACTATGGACCAAAGGCGAGAATAGAAAAAGTAAAAACATTAAATAGGTAGACTTTCTAAGCACAGACCCCTCCTTTTTTTGAGTTCCAGTAGATCATATAACGATGCATTTTGTCAAACTTCTGGGGCTCAATATTTTATCTGGATTTGCCGATGTAACTGTTGATGAATAGGCAGGTTTTTTTATCTTTCATTTTTATCCTCTCTTCTTTTTATATCTATGGATATGAAAAGCTCAGGGAGTATTTTAGTGAAACAAAGATTTTAAAGTCTGAAGTGAAGGCCCTGAAGGCGCAGTTACACCGTCAGCATCTGGAAAACCTTTTGTTGCAGGTTGATGTAGAGAACTTTAAACAAGAGGTGGCCACTTTACTGCCTGAGGTTTTAAAAAAGAAAGGGCGGGGTGAGAAAGGGTATCCTCTGCGTCGTTTAGCCAGTGTGATTTATCCTCCTCAAAAAGAACGGTTGACTTTGTATAAATCCAAAAGGGCTTTTGAAGAAGCGAAAAAAAACTTTCGGGTCAAAAACTACAATGCCGCTATTTTGCTTTTTAAAAGATTCATTCGGGATTTTAGTTTTTCATCTTATGTGCCAGAAGCTTATTTTTTGTTGATGGAGTCTTATTATCAACTGGGGAGATATGAGGAGAGTTTGCAGACAGTCAATCGCATGGTGCAACTTTTTCCAGATAGTGAACTTACGGGATATGCCATGTTGAGGATGGGTAAAATCTATGAAGAACGTTATAGAAAAGAAGATGCCTTAGAGATTTATCAAACAGTTCTAAACAGCTTTTCAGATCCACAGCTTGTGCGACAAGCCCAAATTGCCATACAAAATGTTGGAGGATGAGGATGCTTTTAAGAGGGCTTGTTTTTTGGCTTGCTTTTATTTTGGATGTTCATGTGAAAGCGGCTTTTTTACAGCATCCAAAGCATTGTTGGGACCGACAACAGTCTCCTTGTGTGATGGAAGCCCAGAAAAATAGGGACCGACTTTCTCTTAAAAAAGAGCAGCTTGTTTTTTTAAAGGGTTCTTCGGTGATGTTTGAAGGGGAAAAAGTCCGTCTTTTAAAGGGGGCTTTTTATATTTTAGCGGAAGAGTCAGGCGGTCCGGTTCAGTTTGTGCATGAGTTTGGAAAGTTTAAGGTGGCAGGAGAGGCTTTGGTGAAAAAATCTTTAAAGGATGTTCAAGTGGCTGTCTTAAGAGGACATGTGACTTATTGGCTGCGTGGAAAAGAGAGGAAGTTTTATAGATTGCCGAAGGGGTTTTCTATTCAGTGGACCTCGGTGACTCGGCAAGGTGTGGCGCAAGCTTCTTTTCCGGGCGTTATTGATGTGAGGACCTGGATTCCTCTATGGGCTCAGCTTTTTCCGAAAGACCGTTCTCTCTTTTATCAGAAGCTCAACGCCTTTCGAATAGAATGGAGGAAGGCTGCAACATTATCCCAATATTTGGCACAGGGAACAGTGGATCGTCTTTTGGCTGAAGCCAGGGAAAGAAGGCGACGGGAGCAATTAAAAAGAAAATGGATGCAGGAGCAAAATCGTTTTTTTAAGGAACTGTTCCGAAAGAAAAACTATATTCTGGACAACTTTTAGGTCAGTGTATGAGCCATACAGGGAGTGTGGTCATTCTTACGACTTGGCGAGGCGTGCTGCCCACGAAGAAAGACCCGATTCGCCCTGTATGTGTTGTAAGAGCAATGAGTTGATGAGATTTTCTGGAAAGTTTTAAAATTCTTTGAGTGAGATGGTCTGGATGTTTTTCCACAACAACATTTAAAGGCACTTCAAATTTATCAGCCCATTTTTTAAACTTTTTAACTTCAGGGCTATTAAGACACTTTTCTTTTGTTTTTTTGTCCCAAATAAGGGAGTCATCGGCCAGTTTGTGATAGAGAGTGACTTTGGCTTGTAGCTTATTGGCACGAAAAAGAACTTTTCTGAACAGTTTCAGTGACTGGTTGGACAAGTCCGATGGAAAAAAGATGTTCTGGATACGTTTAGGAGCTGGAGCATGAGGGTTTAAGATCAAAAGGGAAATGGGGCTTTGAAAGAGGAGTGTTTCGCAAAAGCTTCCAATAAAAAAGCGAGCCAAGGGTTTCTTGGTAGTGGAATGG
>RFKI01000111.1 GCA_003694355.1 Bdellovibrio sp. | reverse complement strand
TGGTACTTTAGGCAGAGAAAATGGGATGGAAAAATACTCAGGCAATTGCTAAAACTATTGAGAGCTCTTTCATACTGCCCTTTTTTGTAGTCTCTAAACCCTTTAAGGTAATAGGTTTGGGCTTTTTTATATTGTATGGAGTTTTTTCCAGATTTTATTCTTTCTTCTTTAAGTTTTCTTAATCTTTCTTTCTCTTTTTGAACAAGTAGTTCCACTTCTTCTTTTGTTTTGAACTCTGCTGTCTTTTGCTTCTGTTTTTTAGACGTGCTTAATAAAGAAAGAAGCGCAATAACAAGAAGGACAATGAGTATGGGAAATAATTTCTTTTTCTTTTGTTTTGCTGGATGAGGCAACGAAGAAGACTTAAATGGCGTTCCAGGAGTTTGTTTGCCAATTTCACGATGAGATGGCAACACAGATGGCGATGGTTGACGGATGATAAATTGAATTTTTGTTTTTCCAACAAGAATGAGGTCTTTATTTTTTAACGCGGCTTTTTTAACGGGTTTTCCATTTACAAGCACTTTATTTTTTTCAGTAATATTTGTAATCCAAATAGTAGGGCCCTCAACAGTGAGGAGAGCATGTTTGCGACTGCATTTTGAATCTTTTTGGATAACAATGTCATTATCTGGATCTCTTCCAATACGGACTTGTCGTGTTAAAATTTTATATTCACTTCCTTTGTCAGGACCACTTAAGATGCGAATAACAAGTTCAGCTGCAGATTGAGGGGCGATGGAAAGTGCTTGGTTCATTCTTCCACCTCCGCATCTTCGGGTAATGGTAAAATAACAGCAAGATAGTAGGCGATATTTTGGGTTCCTAAAACTGGCTGGAGAACAATTTCATGATTAACACCGCTAAATTCAAGTTGACTGTTCACAGAACCTTCAGGGTTTTGTTCTATTTGGTCGATCAAATCAATGAGTTGAAGTCGTAGAGATTGGTCTAGTAAGTCCTCCACATTTTGATGCAGGAGGGATTCTGTTGGTATTCCTGTTTTTTCACTAAAAGCTTCATTGGCTGCCATAATATTTCGGTCTTTGGCATCAATGGCAATGGCTGGAAAGCCTATAAGTTCCACAAGATTATTCATTTCAGGTTGTCGGTCCTGTTCCATTATTTCAGGGGGAGGGCTCAGTTGGTCTTCTCCACCCATGCGACTCAGGGTGCTGTTAATGTTGGTGCAGAGCTGTTGTAAAATAGGGAATTGATAAGTGGTGCTAACTTGTCCCCCATTTTGGCTAAGAGCCTTATCTAATTGGGAATTGATATCTTCTATAGGATGTTCAATAAGCTTATAAAGGAAGAAAAACAAAATAGAACCAATGAGAAGAGCGATGAAAAAGGTTTGAATAAGCAAACTCAGTGTTTTGTCACTATTGATCGCAAGAGTTTTCATATCATAGACAATAACCGAAAAAGCTCCGATGGAATTAAGTCCTGTAACAGGATTGGGAACCATAATAGGAACAACGGCCACAACGGTGTTATCATCAATGTTGTCAACAGAAGGACGGCTCTTTTTTCTGGCAGACTGGATATAGGACTCCTCTGGAGTTCTTCCAGCTAATCTTGCAGGAGCTAAAATCTGACCATCTAGACCGAGGATAATGGCTTTTTTGACACCAGCTTTTTGTTCAAAGGGCTCTGTGCTAAGAGCGGAGTTCATACCTTGGATGACAGCTTCCTGGTTAGTTTCTCCCATATATTCGGCAATAACAAGGGCCGTTTGTCGGGCTTCTTCTTCAGTGCTGTCTTTTAAAATACGAATAAGAGGAATGGCAGAAAGAGAGGTAATAGAAAGTACAAACGCAAAAAGAAGAAGAGCGATGGAGTATTTGAGTTCCATCCATTCGCCAAGCCGATACACCCCTGGTAAAACAACGTTGTTAATATACGTTTTAACAAGGGATAAAAAGTTATCAATTTTTTCAGGGGCAGATGAGGGAGTGGCTTCTGGGTTCATGGCAGAGGCTAAAGGTTCCGCATTTTCAACAAGAGGAGTTTGGATATTATAGGCCAGGTTTCCTTGGATCGGCGGTTGGTTTGGGGGCATTACGGGTTGCTGTGCCATTTGTGAGGAGCCAGGAGTTGGAACGGTGGCCTCAAAAACGGGAACCACTTCGACAATTAAGTTATAGATGCCTATTTTGTCTCCAGGAAAGATTTGTTGAGCGCGAATTTGTATGCCATTCACAAAAGTTCCATTGCTAGATCCAAGGTCTGTTAGAATAATTTTATCTGCAAGAACATCGATTTGAGCATGTTTTTTAGAAACCCCTGGATCGGGAAATATAATATCTGCCTCTTTGGAGCGTCCAATGATGTTGGCTCCTTGTTTGAGAGAGTATGTTTTTCCGGCTTTGGAGCCGTTTAATAGTCTAAGGCCCCACATCGAGTTGATCTCCTCTTTCTATTTGATATTTTTGAATACTGCCACTGGGGAGTTCAAAAACAGAGTGCGCTTTTAAGTTTGGCCATGTGATGCGCCAAGGTTGAAGATGAGGGTGGAGAGTTTGAACAATCAGTTGCTTGTTAACAAAAACCGCATCAATAGGAAACTTCATAAAAAATGTATGAATGCTGTTGCAGTGAGGAATCCAAAGACCTTCGTTATCCTTTAAAGAAGTTTTGCTCAAGAGCCCAACTAAGCGCTCACTGAAGCTGGAGGCCTTTTTTAAATGAGAGACAATCACTTTGTTTTTGGTTTTATCAATGAGTTGCACTTTATTTGCCTCCATAGAAAAACTGAATCACAATGGGTGCAAAAACCATAATGAAAATAGCTGGCAAGATAAAAACCATCATCGGTACCAGTATGAGTTGAGAGGCTCTTGCTCCCGCTTTTTCAGCGCGCACAAATCGTTCCAGACGCATTTGCTTGGATTGGTCTTTAAGAACTCTGGAAATAGGAGTTCCTGTTTGATCCGCATCAATGACCATCCCACAGAAACTGGTGACTTCAGGGATATCAAGACGTTCAGAAAGGGCTCTAAGAGCTTCAGCTCTTGTACGACCAAGTTTGATGTCTTTGAGAACTTTCTCAAGTTCTTTGGATAGTTCGCTGCCTTCGGCTTTCTCTGTGATTTTTTGTATGGCACTTATAAAATCTAGTCCAGCTTCAGTTGAAAGTGCCATTAAATCAATGAAGAAGGGAAGGTCTGCCACAATGGAAATATAACGTTCTTTTTTTCGGGCTTTTGCATAAAGGTGAGGACCAGCTATTCCAAGAGGCGAAAGAAGGAGAATCAGAGCATAAGGAATGCCTATTTGAAGGGCAAAGTTCATGGTTGTTAGAAAAAGAGGGAAAGCCACCCCCCAGAGGATTTGAAGCCCAATGAACTCATCTACATTGAGTTCTTCTTCAAGTCCTGCGGTTAGAATTTTTTGTCGTACTTTTTCCCTGTAGTTTTTATTTTTTATTTTCAAGGCATGTTGAAGAGTGAAGTTATGAACTAAGGGTCTTGAAAAGTTAATGAGAGAGGACTGGGAGGCTTTAGGTTCATTGCCTGAAGCCCAGGCAAGAGCTTGTTCATCAGCCTGATTGGATAAGATTGCTGAAAGAAACAGAAAAACACTAATTCCTGCTAAAGAAAGTCCTGCAAGAAGTAAAATCAAATCAAAACTTAACATAAGGCCCCACTTTATGTTTTAACAAAAACATGTATGAACTCATTTTGGCTTCTCAATCTCCTCGTCGTCGGCAACTTCTTAAAGAAGCTGGTTTTATTTTTAAAGTTCAGCCAACTTCTTTATCGGAAAAATTAAAGAAAAACGTGAGCTTAGAGGTCATGGTGCAGAGGCTGGCTGAACAAAAGGCGAGGGCCTTGGTGGAGTCTTCTAACCCCTTGATTTTTCAAGGAAAAATCATCGTTTCTGCAGACACTTTGGTGGTTTTTGAGGGACACCCTTTAGGAAAGCCTAAAAATTCTCAACAGGCCGTGGAGATTTTGAGGACTCTTTCGGGAAAAACGCATAGCGTTATAACGGGTTTTTCTCTCCTGAATGGAAGTTCTGGCGAGGTGGTTTCGGGCTATGATGAGGCCCGGGTGACGTTCCGCCCTTTGGCTTTGAGTGAAGTTATCCACTATGTTCAAACGGGAGAGCCGCTTGATAAGGCTGGAGCTTATGGCATTCAAGGCATGGGTCGTCTTTTGGTGAGCAAATATCAAGGAGCTTGGGAAACCATTGTGGGCTTGCCCGTTGGAAGAATTAAAGAGATATTAAAGCAAAAGGGTTGGCATGTGCCTTTCAGAGAGGATTGAAAGAATTTATGAAACCATTAAAATAGCAGCTCAAAAAGTAAAGAGGGATCCTTCTGAGATCAAGGTTTTAGCTGTTTCCAAGCTTCAGCCATTGGAGACAATAAAAGAAGCTAATCAACAGTTTGGCATTAAAGATTTCGGGGAAAACTATTTACAAGAAGCTCTTTTGAAAATGGAGGCGCTCCAAGGAGAGAACCTGTCTTGGCACTTTATTGGGCGCATCCAGAAGAAAAAAGCAAGAGCTCTTGCCAAATCGGGTTTTAAGTTGATTCATTCAATAGATGATATCACCGTTTTACAGAAAATCTCCCAAGTTGTTGAAGAAGAAGGGTTGCCGTTACAAAGCGTTTTAGTCCAGGTTAATTTAAGTGAAGAGCCCACAAAGGCAGGGGTTTTGCCTCGAGAAATGGACTCTTTTTTAGAGAAGACCAGAGACTTGAAAGGCGTTCAATTGGAGGGGTTAATGACTTTGCCACCCCCTGTGGAGTTTTCAGAACAAGCGCGCCCTTTCTTTCAACAATTAAAACAGTTAAGAGATGATTTAGAAAAAAAATGGGCCCTCAGGTTGCCCCAGCTTTCCATGGGAACCAGTCAGGATTTTGATGTGGCCATTGAGGAAGGGGCGACCATTGTTCGATTAGGACAAGCTTTATTGGGGCCGCGTGTGAAAAAAAAATGAAAGGGTGGTCATCATGCAGAGAATATTGGATCAAAAAAAAATAGGCTTTATTGGAGCTGGAAACATGACCCAAACTGTTGTGGGGGCCTTGATTGAAGCCAAGAAGGTCAAACCCTCTCAGATATGGGTCACCAACCGAACAGAAAGAAAGCTACAAAAGATGAAATCAGATTATGGAGTTCACATTTTAAAAAACAATGAAGAACTTATAGATACTTGTGATATTGTTTTTATAGCTGTAAAACCTCAGGAAATTTATGCTTGTCTGGAGCCCATTGCCTCAAGCTTTGAGCCTCATCATATCGTGGTTTCCTTTGCGGCAGGGGTGACTTTAAGTGCCTTACAAAAACTCATTCCTCAGACTCATCAACTTGTTCGGGTGATTCCAAATACCCCAGCCAGTTTGCAACAGGCCGTGGTAGGTTACGCAGTTACAAAGGGCAATGAGTCTTTAGGGGATTTGATTGAAGAATTATTTGAAGCCATGGGGGTGGTTGTTAAAATTGAAGAAGGTGAAGCTTTAGAGGCTCTCACAGTGGCGTGTAGCAGTGGGGTGGGCTTTATCTTTGAACTTATGATGTATTGGCAAGAGTGGTTAGAGGAACATGGTTTTTCTCCAGAAAAAGCAAAAGAGCTAACCATCCAAACTTTTTTAGGGGCTTCCCTGTTAGCACAAAAATCAACGCTTCCAACTCTAACAGACCTCCAAAATAAGGTGGTTTCTTCAAAGGGAGTGACGGCTGCGGGTTTGGCTTCCATGAGAGAACTCGAGATCGAAAGGCTTTTGCGGTATAGTTTTGAGAAGGCCGCCTTAAGAGATAAGGAATTGGGAGCTGAGGCCTGAAAAACAAGGGACTTGGCTCCTCTCTTTTTAGAAGATAAAGTGAAAAGTCCTTCTCTTTGAAGTGCTTCGTTTTATAAAAGTGAAAAGATTTCTAATTATTACAAGTTTTTTTCTTGTAACAAGACAATGGTCTTGTTGGTTTTTTCAATGCTTTAAAAAATAGCTTTACTTAACAGGTATGGATTCTTTAATCTAAAAAAAGGAATGAATGAGGGGGAAAAATGAAAATAGCTCCAATAGACATAGCCCATAAAACGTTCAGTCGCAAAATGATGGGCTTTGATCCAGAAGAAGTTATGGAATTCTTGCGAATGGTTGCTGATGAAATGGAAAGCATTATAAGGGATCGAAATCAGCTTCGAGAAACGCTTCGAGAAAAAGAGTTAAGCATTATTGAATATCGCGAAAGAGATGAGCTTTTAAAGAACACCATCACGACGGCTACTAAGATGTCCGATAAAATTCAAGCTGACGCTGAAAGAGAAGCCCGATTGATTTTAAGTGATGCCAATCAAAAAGCAGAAACCATTGTGAGAGATGCCAGGGATTCTTTAAAGAAAATTTATCAAGAAATTGCAGATCTAAAAAAGGTCCGTATGCAATTTGAAAACAATTTAAGAGCCTTGGTGCAGTCTCATTTGACCATGTTGGAGCAAGGGCATCGAGTGATGCCGGACCCAGAGTTGCCAGGGGAAATCCGAGAAAGCGGTTTTCAAGAAGCTCCAAGTCCTTCATCTGAAGACTCAGAGATTAAGGCTAAGGTCAAAGAGGCTTTACAAAAAACATTGGAGCCTTGATTGAGTTCTTCATGGCTTCGAA
The DNA here is from genome assembly GCA_003694355.1 of Bdellovibrio sp. Lineage (GTDB taxonomy): Bacteria > Bdellovibrionota > Bdellovibrionia > Bdellovibrionales > UBA1609 > J124. Next base: position 3,305 of record RFKI01000111.1, on the reverse strand, counting down.
TCAAGGAGCCATTTCAAGTTGAACTTTTATTACATGTACAACCAAAAGCTTCAAAGACACAGGTTGTTGGTGAGCATGGGGAGCGTTTAAAAGTCAAAGTTCAGGCGCCTCCAGTGGATGGCGCAGCCAATGAAGCTCTTATTAAATTTTTTAGTAAAAAACTAAAAATAGCTAAAAAACAGATTTGTTTAACCCATGGGGAAACTTCTCGAGAGAAAACTTTACTCTTTGACACTCATCCTTTGCCAGCTTCAGAGTTTGCTTCGAAAATTATTAATTTAGTTGAATAAATGGAAAAAATATTGATGGGCTTTTTTAGTGAATGAAATTTTTTTGAGTCCTTCTGTAGAAAATCCAATAGCCTAAAGAAAGGACAATCAATCCCAAGCTGATCCAGGAAGAAATACTTAAGTTTAAGATAAATTGCCCGCGGTCATCATCTCGAAAATGTTCCATCATTAAGCGTCCAATGGCATGGATGAAAAGCCATAAAAAAAACAGGTCTCCTGGTTTTCTTTTAACTTTTAAAGATTCTAGAGTGATCAGGAGGGCAAAATTAAGAAGTCCCCATGCTGTGGCATATAGTTGAGTGGGGTGGCGCGCCAGTTCTGGGTGAGGGGTGCCTGGAAAATGAACAGCCCATGGTAATGAGCAAACTTTTCCATAACAACAGCCATTAAAAAAGCAGGCCAGTCTTCCTAGACCATATCCTATAGCGAGTACAGGAGCCCATAAGTCAGCCCAATAAAGAAGAGGCTGCTTTTTGGACTTTAAAAACCAAATAAAGCTAAGGGCAATAGTGATGGCGCCTCCATAAAACACAAAGCCGCCTCTCCAAATTTTTAAAATATCTAAAGGGTGTACTTTATAGTATTGAGGCGCTTCATAGAAAACATGAAAGAGACGGGCGCCCACGAAACCTGCAATCATAAATATAAGAGCTAAATCTAAGGTGATTTTTATATCATAGCGTTTTTTTTTAGCTCTTTTAATCAAGTACCAGAGGCAAAAGCAATAAACAAGGCTGATGATAAGAGTGTAGGTGGGGATGTAAAAAGAAGAAGTTATTTTTATAAAAGGAAGCATATCATGACTTTTTTTGTTTTTTCTTTTGTTTTTCTTCAAAAAAGGTCAAGATCATGAGGGTGATGACTCCTACGACAATGGCAGAATCTGCAATATTAAAAGCGGGCCAAGTGAATCGGTTATAAATGTGAAAATCCAGAAAATCCACCACATACCCTAGGCGAAGGCGGTCGATGTAGTTGCCAATAGCGCCTGCAAAAATAGCAGAATAAGCATAGATATAAATAGTTTGGGAATTTTTTATTCCTCTTAAAAGAAATAAAATAATAATAGCTGCTAGAGGAGGGATAGCTAAAAAGAAAATGGTTCGAAATGTTTCATGAGAATCATGAAGCATCCCAAAGGCCGCTCCTTTATTGCGAACATAAGTGATATTAAAAAAGTTTTGAATGACAGGCAGGCTTTCATGGAGTTTAAAGTGAGTGTGAATATAAATTTTTGTCACTTGGTCAAGGGCAATAATAAGTCCCGAAAATACCATTAAAATCAGATATTTTCTTTGGATCATGAAAGTGCCTCGATACATTTAGGGCAAAGTCCTGGCCATTGAGAGCTTTTGTTTACTTCAACATGATAATTCCAGCAGCGCACGCATTTTTCTCCTTCTGCTTTCTTAACAAGAATATCCTCTTTTTCTCCTGGACTCAATGTCACTTTGGAAACAATAAAGAGTTCTTCAAGGTTGACTTTAAGGTCTTGAATGGATTGGACTAGGTGCTCAGGGACAGTGATTTGAACTTGGGCCTCAAGACTGGAGCCGATGGTTTTATTTTTTCTAAGTTCTTCCAGTTTTTTAGAAACTTCAGCTCTCAGTTTTAGGAGTTCTTGAAAACGTTCATCAAGTTTTAGGTTATCCCACTCTTCCTGAGGTTCAGGGAAAGGGAGGAGAAAGATGCTTTCTTTTTTGTCAGGGTCTTGAAGGTATTTATAAGCTTCTTCAGAGAGAAAGCTTAAAATGGGAGCCATTAGTGGAAGTAAGTTTTTGAGTTGCAAAAAGATAACGGTTTGAGCACTTCTTCGTGGTAATCCCTCTGTTTTGGCTGTATAAAGCCGATCTTTTAGGATATCCAGATAGAATGAAGAAAGAGTCACTGTAAAGTAGTGATTCAAAGCATGGTAGCTTTTGTAGAAATCATAGTTATCAAAGGCTTTTCGGATCTTAAGGATCAATTGATTGAGTTGAAAGAGGGCCCATTGATCAACGGATGTCATCCGATCATAGGGGACAGCATGTTTGGAAAAATCAAAGTCTTTAAGGTTGCCTAGCATAAAACGGATGGTGTTTCTAAATCGTCGGTAAGTTTCAGTGATTCGCTGAAACATTTCTTCACTGATGCTAACATCTTGCCCATAGTCTTCATAGGCAACCCATAACCGCAAAATCTCAGCCCCGTATTTCTTAATGACATCAGAAGGGCTAATCACATTGCCGCGACTTTTGCTCATTTTGTAGCCTTCACTGTCATTGACAAAACCATGTGTGATCAGGGCGCGAAAAGGAGGTTGCTCATAAGCCGCTATGGAGGACAAGAGACTGGTTTGGAACCAGCCGCGGTGTTGGTCACTTCCTTCCAGATAGATGTCTGCGGGGAAGCCTAGATCCTTTCTGGTTTGTTGAACTGCTGTGTGACAAACACCACTATCAAACCACACATCCAAAATGTCCTGGCTTTTTCTGAATTCTTTAGAGCCGCACTTTGTACAGGAAAATCCTTTTGTGTATTGATCTGTGGGAGTTTCATGAAAAGCTTCGATTCCCTTATTGTCTTTTTCAAAGGAGTCAGCAACGCGATTCATAATTTCTTCATTCACAAGGGGCTCTTCGCACTGGGTGCAGTAGAAAACAGGAATAGGAACTCCCCAAATACGTTGCCGACTTAAGCACCAGTCAGGAGTGTTTTGAATCATGGCCTGAAGACGTTGGCGCCCCCACTCAGGTACAAACTGAATGTTTTTTTCCACAGCTTCCAGAGCTTTTTTTCTTAAAGGAAAATGAGGCTCATCCATCCGAATGAACCATTGGGGGGTGGCTCGAAAGATCAGGGGCGTCTTGGATCGTGGATTATGTGGATAACTATGTGTAATTTGTGAATGAAAAATCAGGTGTCCTGATTTTTTAAGGTCTTCTACGATGACAGAGTTGGCGTCCCAAATTTTCATACCTTGATATTGAGGAACTTCCTGGGTGTATCGGCCAGCAGGATCTACAGGACTTAAAG
>RFKI01000110.1 GCA_003694355.1 Bdellovibrio sp. | reverse complement strand
GGCAAGATCAGTACCAAGGCTTTCAGCACTCCCCGGGTGGTTTTATAGCTCTTTTTCCAGCAAAACTTTCAAATCACTGACAAAAATTGTTAGTTTTTCCTGTTCTTTTCTTATTTGGCATCAGAAAAACATAAGCCTATTTTCGAAGACTTAAAGATTCTCTATGACAACTTGATAGGATCGGTATATAAAAAGTATCTTAGTAAAAAAGGAGAAACTTATGAAACGATCTATTTTTGCCTTAACCCTTTTATTGAGTGCCCCTGCATTTGCTCATAAAGTTTTCTTTATTGAGCCCAAAGACGGTGCTGTTGTAACCTCTCCCGTTCATTTTAAGTTTGGCTTTGAGGGAGTTAAAGTCAGGCCTGCTGGAACAGATATAAATGTTCGAGATGCTGGACACTTTCACATCTTAATCAACCAAGGTCCCTACCCTAAGGCTAAAGTGATCCCTAAAGATGCCACTCATATCCATTATGGCAAAGGACAAACTGAAGCCACTTTAAACCTCAAACCAGGAAAGTACACCTTAACTTTACAGTTTGCCGACGGACTTCACCGCTCATATGGAAAACATGTGAGTCAGACTATACACATCACTGTAAAGAAATAAGTTCCTTTTTAACTCGTCTTCTAATCCAGCTTAAAGCGAGTATAGGGAAAGCCAGTAAAATCAAGAAAATAAAAGGCCCTGCGCCTCCAGAGTCTCCCCCAAAGGGTCCAACACTCACACGACCACACCCGCCACCCCGAGGGGGAGCTTCATGAGAAACAGGCTTTGGAGCAAATAAACCTTCTGGCAGCTTCATGGCAGGATCTCCCAACAAAGTCCAGCTCCGAACAGTATCCGACATACTTGGAATCGCCCCTAAAGCTTTTTTAGAAGCTAAAATCAAATCTCCAAGACGAGTCATGTGGAAAGGTTTATTGGTTTCCTGTAAAAGTTGTGCAAAAAACTTCTTGGATAAATTCACCTGAGACTCTGGAATGGTCATGGCGGGTGAACCCCAATAAGCAACAGCTCCTCCATCTGGGTTCAACACCAGTTCTTCACCTAAAGACTTAAAAGAAAGATCGGCATCATAATAATACCCTGTAAAACAATTTAACCCCATAACAATGGGTAAAACTTGATTCTTTAACCCCTTGACATCTGATGCTGAAAACACGCTGTAACTTGCCCACATGTCCTCAATTCCGTGGCCAACAAAAGTCATGAAAAAATATTGATCAGAAGAGAAGGAATCCAAAATGGACTGTTTCATTAAAGCATCCTGAGTAAAACTAGATCGTTTAATATGAGCTTTCTGAAAACGCGGAGAGCTCAAACCAGAAGCCAGCTCTTCAGCTTTTTTGGAAAAGCCTTCAAATAAAGTCTCTCCATCTGAGAAAAACATGAAGTTCCCCTGAGAGGGACTTCTTTTCCCTGCCTCATAATCTAAAATTTTATTCACAACTCCTTTAAGTTCTTCAGGTGTTGATGCGGGTATGCGACCAATGGCCATTTCTGGAGTAAAGCCATTATCATTAGAGACCAGCCAATTATCGCTTCCAAAATCAACATAAAGCCCTTTTTCAAAAGCCACTGGCATGACATTTTTATTTTTTCCCCACCCTTCCCGATCTCTAGGATCATAAGTGGCATCGGCAAGAAGAAGCACATATTGGGGAGCTGGCTTTTGCCAATATGTTCTGGCGTAAGTCAAAAAGTCTTTAACAGCTCTAATAGACTGAATTCCATCAGAAAATTCAGCATAAATCTGATCAAGTGAAACTTCTTTGACAAAAAGTCCTTGTGTTCGGCGGTGATCAGCTAAATCACGAGCAGCATCTAACATGGTCTCGGAGCCAATAAAAATCAAATCTGCACGATTGTTAGGAGACTTCAATGGCATTTCAAATCCTGGATTTAAAAACATAGACTGTGGCTTTAAATAAGTTCCATCGGCAATGGCCAATAAACGATAACCATAATCTCCAGCCAGAGAAGGTCGAAACTGCACATTGTATAAAAGATTAGATGGCTGAATCACCACATTGCTCAATCGCGCTAATTGTTGTGGATCTGAAATATCATAAACTTGAACTGCATTTGAAGAAAACCCTTGAACCTGAATGGCATGATTTTCAAGTGGATTGTAAATCTCCAACTGATCCCCCACAGCTTCATAAGCCTTTGTGTACTCCACTTCAAGACGATCAATATCAAGCACTTCCAAGTCTCCAGGAGGAACCGTGTCTGGCATCGCTTCTAGCTTTATAGAGTTTAAACCATCTACAAAATAATAAGCTGGCACAGACAAGCGCACCACCGTGGGGTCTTGAGTATGAAAAACAGCATCCGCTACGCGATAAGGCACGGTATTCACCCAAACACCCAAGTGATGTGTGGGGTTTTTTGCATAATTAGCACGCCCTCTTAAGTGCACATTTAAATAAACAGTTCCTACAGGAACGAGTCCTGATAAATCAATATTGGTGATGGTAAAAAACTGAGGAATGGGCGTTGTATTAGAACCGTTCCACTTTGCAATACGTTTCCAGAAAAAGTGATCCGTATCCACTCCTCCCATAGGTAAGTCAATAAGGAATAAAGAATCTTTCTCCACTTCTTTCCTGGCATAAGTTCCTTTTCGGAAGTCCAAAGGCCATCCTGAGGGACTTCCATCCAATACTTGAGCCCTTAAAGCAGGTCCTGTACTGTTCCCTAAAGGCTGTGTGCTAAGTACCACTTCATCTATGGAGTCATCCACCTTTCTATAGAAATTGGCATAAAAACGAATGCTATCTCCAGAGTTAAAAACTCCATCAGAATCGATCACATCTATGGCCTGCTCTACACCTCTAAAATAAAGCCTTAAATCACTGGTATTAACTCCCACAAAAGGGCCTTCCACACCAGCTGCCACAAGATCATCATAAGTGAGCTCATACATCCCTGACTGTGAGTACTGGATTCTCAAAACACCAGGAACGGCAGCTGGAGACTGTGTTAAATCTGGAGGTGAAGACGGCTGACTCCAAGCCTGTCCTCCCAAACCAATATCTAAAATAATCTTTTTAACCGACCTTACATCCTGAGTGACTGCATTATAAAGTAAAGGATGTACCGTGATTTTTACATATTTTTTCCCCTGCAAAGATACCAATTGAGAGTCCAATTGAAAAAACTGACCAGGCTGAAAAGAATTATCCCCATAGAAAACAGGATCAGGATTCCAGGATGGTACAAGTTGACCTGTATTATCAGGAGACCAGCTAGGCGCAGGCACTATTTGATGAGTGGACACGGGATTTTCAATAACTTGCTGTGAACTTAACTGAGCTGTTGTATTGTCAGCATCCACTTCCACTAAGATCACTTTTTCCAAAATCTCTGGAGCGCCTGCAGTCAAGGTTTTAGAATACCCTGGAATGCTCACTTCTTCATAAGAAGGATTCCAAGAGGAAGGTGTATAAGTCACTGCGGGCGGAATAATCTCTACCCGTAAAGAGTTCAACGTTTGAGAAATAACATGCACTCCATTTCCAAGGTCCACAAGGCCAGGGTTTTGTATAGGGCCATTAGATGGACCATTTCCTGTATCTGCTCCACTATCAGTTCCTCCCGTATTGGTGCTTCCATCTGGAGGAGGTGGATCCCCTGCTGACACCACGGGCACAGCAAAAACGGGTCCATGCATGGTCTTTGCTCCATTGGTCGCCACATCCTCAACCATATAGTAATAAACTTCACCGTTCGTCACTGTGGTGTCTATAAACTGATAAGTCCCTTTATAAGAAGTGGATGTTTGTTGATTGCGAATCAGTTGAGAGTTGACCTGAACAAAACCAAAAAGTGGGTTTTGACTTCTATAAACATTAAAACCCAAGTGATCCACTTCAGAACCTGTTACCCAATCGACCGCCACCTTTCCGTTATAGCCTGTAGCTTTTAAGAAAACCATGGACACAGGAGAGGCGGAATAAGAAATTACAATATTGCAATTGGTTTCACTGATTTTTGTATTGGTATCAGGCTGCTGAGCAATGTCGTCAAAGAAGTCACCAAACCATTCATCGAAGGTGATGGTATTGCCACCACATCCTGTCGATGAAGCCAAAAAGTACCCCGCTGTATAAGGTGGAGGAGTATTATTGGGCCCCCAATCCCAACCCACATTGGCCACTGTAGCTGGCACATTAGGAGTGTCAAAATGAATGGCCGTTAAAGCAGCATAATTAGTGGAGAGGTTGGAAAAGTGTCCCCCCCTAAAGTTTGTAATATTAGTTGTTCCTTGAAATTGAAGTCCATTTTCATCAATATAATCCATAATCCAACCAACCATATCAATGGTTCCACTCGTGGCTAAAAACCCCCACTTCCCTGTTCCCTGAACCGTCACCTTTCCTTTTGTGGCATCATTTTGAGGATAACGATCTTGAGTCCCATTGACTTGAAAAGTTCCCCCATTCACCGTGATGGTTTTGGTATTACCTATTTGGACCGTTCCTCCACCGTCGATTTTTAATGTGCCGGCAGGAATGGTCACGCCATTGGGTAAAATAAGAGTTTTCCCATTGGGAACCGTAAATACCACAGGGTTTCCTGCAGAAAAATTTAAAGCATTAATCGTTAAAGCTGAACTTCCCGCTACATTAACAATTCCGCCTGCTGTTTTACTAAAACTCAAGCTACCAATCACACTACTACTGGATACTGACTGAGTTAAAGCAGTTCCGCCATCAGCTAACCTGAGAACGCCATCATTTGAAACGAAAGATCCCGTATTGGTAAAGTTCCCCCAAACTTCTAAAACAGCTCCTGTCCCATTAACAAGCGTTAAGGTACCATTTCCAATATCCACACTATTGCAAGTGGCCGTTCCAAGATTTCCATCAATCTGTGGGTTGTTAGCCGCATTATTAATGGTGCAGTTTTTAGAACTGGTAGGAACGCCTGCTGACCAGTTCGAGGCATTAAACCAGTCTGTATTAACAGTCCCTGTCCAAATGGTCTGTGACGACCCATTAATAGTGCCTTCGGGGCCAAGTGTAACAGGAAATGTAGTGGTTCCTGAGGCGGCATAGTTTTGGGAATTGGCTACATCACTGGAAGCATTGATTTTCACACCCAGAGTATTTCCATCTCCAGCACCGGCAGCAATATCAAACTCTACATAAAGGCAGCGCATGGGAGGAGAGGCCACATCAGCAGGAATGGTGACATCCCCCGCATTAAATGAAAAAGTGAGTGTGGGTGGATTTCCCACAAAAGTTCCAGAACCAATGAGCGTTCCACCTAAACTGTCACAGTTGGAATCATAATAGACCTTGGCAAGATCCACATCACTACTCGCTCCTGTTCCTGTTAACGTCAAAGTTAAGCTCGTCAAATCCGTATCCACAAAAGAGGCCCCCGCCTGATTTTGCTGAAAACCAAACCGCCCCATCACATAAGTTTGACCGGCGTTTAATGTGGCTGGTGTCGTTGCCTCTTGAGTGATATTAATGGTGTTTGTGGCCCCCACCCAATTGATCAAGTAACTGGGAGTATTATCCTGAGAAGGTCCTGATAAATCTCCTGAATAAGTGTTGATGGACAATGTACCTGCCGCAGCCCCTGTTGTATCAATGTTGATAACACCTGTAGCTGTTGAACCTGCCGAATCAAAAGACATGTTATTCATAGTGTTTGTCGGGACCTGTTGCTTTAAAAACAACATGGTCGTGGAGTTGTTCACAGGATAGGTGAAACTTCCATTTTGCAAGTGATATGTAGGATCAATGGTGGCCCCTGCTTCAATACTCACTCCTGAAGTATTTAAATGGTCAAACTTGTAATACTGAGCCTGAATGGTTCCATTTACAATCACATTATAGGCACTGGTTGCGCCATTGGAGGTGATAACAGCATCCTGAGAGGAGGAGCCTACGATTTTTAAAGTCCCACCACTATTAACAGTTAAGGTCACGCCATTTCCAAGGGCTAAAGTTCCTCCGGCCTGCACCTCTAAAGTGCCTCCTGATTGAACAGTCACATTTCCAAGAACTGTTAGAGTAACTCCCGCAGGAATCACCAAAGTTCCACTGGAGATGGTTAAAGTGCCTTGAATTTCAGAATCACTGCTCACACTCACTTGATCATTTGGAGCTGTTCCCGTATTGGCCACAAGAAAATTTCCAGGAAATGCCGTGGTTAAATTAAAACTTTGATTGCCACTTCCCCTCATAGCCAAAACACCCGTTGTGGCATTGAGAAACGTATAACCGCTTTGAACATCTAAAGAACCATAAGCCGCAAGTTCATTGGTCGACCCTAGAAAGTCAATGGTTCCCCCTGTTTGCAAAGTGGCATTCAAGCAGGCCGCATTGGCAATATTGATATGTGTAATATTAACTCCCGAACCCACCTTACAGTCTCGAGACGAATTAGGATAACCTGTTCCTTGCCAATTGCCCCCGCGATTCCAACGGTTATCCACATCTCCTTGCCATGTCCTTAAGGGCGAACCATTAATAGTAGAACTTCCTGCAGCCACAGGAGGCCCAGAAGAACTTGAAAAGCTATAGCCTTGAGAATTGACCACATCTGCTGTTCCAGAAATCTCAAACTGTATGGTTTTTGCGTCTTGAGCTGTTGCAGAAGTGGCAGCCAGAACATGAATACAGGCCACATTGGTATCACTGCTTGTTTGAACATCTCCTGGTGGAATAGTCACCGTGGTTGTTGGCGGAGTTCCTGATAAAGTCAGATTCCCTCCAATCTGTGTGTCCACTCCCGCATCATAAACACAGTTAGAGCCTCCGGCTGCATCCTTATAAACTTTAACCACTTGAATATCAGAGGCAGAAGCTGTCCCAGACATTGTTAACTTCACTTGCGTAATATCTGTTGCAGCACTGGATTGATTGAGAGCAAAAGCAAAAGTGGCAAATAAGGTATCTCCTGAAGATTGATTAATTGTGGAAGGAGGGCTTCCTGAAGCGGTATTGTTAGATAGAGTTAGCTCTGTTCCCGCCTGAGGGCCCCAAATAATTTTTCCGTTGGGGTCATTTTCTTTGGTTGCTCCTCCAACACTCCCGCTCCAGTTATTAACTGTCACAGAACCTGCATTGTATGCCGAAGCATTAAAATTTTTGTTATTTCCATAGGCGGCATCATCAAAAAAACCAACGCTATCCATAGTCGCTGGCACAATCGCTGAAGCCCCTAACGTCAAAGCGTAACCCGCATTGGCAATGTAATGAATTTCACCATTATCAAAAGCTTGCAGAGTTCCTGTAACATTAATGCCAGCCGCATCCATTCTATCAATTCGAAAGTAAGAAGCATTGATGATTCCTGCTACATTAAAAGAAAAACTGGAACCTGCGCCATTGCCCACAATAGAAGCCACATTTCCACTGGCTCCCTGTAACTGCAAAAGGCCTCCAGAATTTACCTGAAGAGTTTTCCCATTTCCGATAACCACAGTGGCTCCATTTTTAATGTTTAAGGTGCCATTTACCGTAATCCCTTCCAGAGCTGTTAAGGTCACACCGGCACTCACTTCTACTGTAACTCCTGCAGGAATGGTTAAAGGAGTTGACCCAGCCTCCAACTGCAAATCACCTTGAATAATCAAAGTGGTCGAAGAACCTGTTAAGTTTAAGGCGTTCCTAATGGAAAAAGATTGAGTGAATGTAACAGTGCTATTATTACTAACAATCAACACATTAACTGGATCCACATTTTCAAAAGTTTGAGGTCCTGTACCTGCCATTTCTATGGCAAAATTGGTATGTGCAGCTTTAATCGATAATCCATTTAAAGTTAAGTTTCGAAAGTAATCTCCAGTGATGGTTAGTGTTCTATTATCTCTGGAGGTTAATTGCCCTGACTGAATTTCCAAACAACCAATGGTTGCATTCACTTTTGCTTTTGTGACCCTGGACGCCGCCACAATCAAAGCGTCTTCGGAAGGGGTATCAGGTTTATTATTAGGGTTCCAGTTACTATTTGTTCCCCAATTCGTGCTCCCTCCCCCAGCGTCCCATGTGCGAACGGTTCCGCCACAGGCACCCCAAACACTTTCCTGGGGGAAAACAAATAAAATAAAGGAAAATAGAAGGTAAAAAATTTTTTTTATCATTCTTTTATCCTAAACGTTCAACCATACATCCAAAGTTCGAAACACCAAGTTTCCAATAAAGTCCTCATTTGTTTATCTATTTATATGTATCGGACAAAAGACCTTTTTTCTAAAGAGAGTTTTTTATTGATTGATCAAAAGTGTTCTCAAAATGAATCGATGTATAATCCTCAAAAGTGTCTCACAATGAGAAATATCGGCAACACTTTTAATTTAAGCAACACGCATTTAATTTAAACAACACTGTGAATACTTGTTTATTCAATATCCAATTGCCAAAAAGCTAAACACTCTTTTTTAAATAATAGGCCCTTTAACTGGCCCATTCTTTGCAGAAGTATAAACTAAACAGGGAGGGGGCCCATGAAAGCATTTATTAAAATAATCAGCATTTTGGGATTTTTAACTTTGTTCACCAACCTTTACACAAACTGTGATGGTGTTCAATTCCAATCGACAAAGAAAATAAACGATATTCCTTTAAATGATTTAAGTAATCAAGATGTCAACGATGTTTTTACCATTAACAACGATAATAATAATAATAATAATGGGAATACCCCTGTTCAAATGCCTC
>RFKI01000109.1 GCA_003694355.1 Bdellovibrio sp. | reverse complement strand
GTTTAATAATGTACTGCTCTTTCTGCCCTTTTAAATTTGGCCAAAGAGGGTTTGAACTAATGCCATTAGCTCCATGGCAGGCAGCACACACTGTTGTGGCTTTAACTTTTCCTTTTGCTGGATCCCCCTTTGCCCAACCGAGAAAAGGAAGCATAAAAACACTAAAAAAGAAAACAGCTGCTTTTTTCATCTGACGTCTCCTGTTTTGTTGTTGAGTTCTTGTTTATTACAATGTCCTCCTAAGAAGCGCAATTTGAAACTGCTATGACATCCTCTAAAACGCTAAGCGTTATCCACGCAACCAGTTTAAACCTTTATCCCTTCAAAAGCTCAATAAGGTTGACGCCTTAAGGAGTTTGAAAGGTCCATTGCATAGGAGAGGGCTAACTTGGCAAAACTCAAAGCATGCATAAAGCTTGATTGAGCATTAATAACATCCTTACTCGAATGAATCCTTCGATTCATGCCCCTTTTATCGGACTCAAAGGGCATCACAGTTGGAAAGCCTTGCATATACCAAGAGGCATGATCACTACAAGCATAGCCACATTTTTCTTCAATCAACTCTGCGCCCACATAAAGCTGATTTAACTCCACCAAGTAATCCCTTAACCAGGCACTGGTATAATCTCCAACATTCGCGATTACATTTTCTCCGGCCCCTGGGTGCAAAGTCATATCCAGTTGTAAAACAGCCACCACATCTTTCCCTTGAGATCTATACTGCTGAGCAATCTCCTTGGAACCCACTAAACCCACTTCCTCTGCCGCATACCAGAAAAACTCAACACTTCGTTGAGGTTGCCCTTGAGAGAGCAAAACACGTAAGGTTTCCAACAAAACAGCAGAGCCCGAGGCATTGTCATCAGCCCCAGGAGCACGTCCTGATGGCCCTTGCCACATGTTAATTGAGTCCACATGCCCTCCTAACACAACAATTTCAGAAGGCCTCGTTGAACCTTCTATATGAACTCGTAAGGACATTTGAGGCGTATTTTGATGAGTGATCAAATCCACCCGCACAGGATAAGAAACCGTAGAAGCTAAAGCTTCAAGACGTTTCTTTAAAGCCTTGATAGGATCATTAGCTGTAGGTAAGCGATGATACCGAGAAGGGAATGCGGAAAACCATTCCACCCAATTTTGAATTTCTTGAACTTTTAACTTTTTAATAGCTTGTTGAATTTTAGGCTGAGGTTGTTTGTTCAAAAAGGATGCTTGGAAAGAAGAGCGATGTAATAAATACCTCTGCTCTTTTTTCTTAAGAGAGCTAAGCTGTGAAAAAAACTTCATTGCCGAACTTTTTACACGAGCTGAAAAAGACTGAGCTCCAGCTGCAGAAAGGTCTAGTGCCGTAAAGCCACCGCAACGCCTTTTTTTATGAGCCTCTTGAATCAAAAGACTCTCCTGAGCTGGAGAAACTTGCGCCACACCTAAACCCTGCCTCTGCATGAGAACAGGGGCATGGACTGCTTTTAAAAGGTCCATTTCTGACACCACCACCTTAGCTTGTAAAACACTTCCCCACAAAAAGAACAAAAGACAAAAAACTTTCATGGATTTCCCCCTTTATTTTTCAAACTTAACTTAAGGCTTTCTTCCGATTTTGAAAACCAAACAAATATTGCAACGCAACGCGCATCTACCATAAGAAGAAGCCTTTCAATAGTCATTTGTATGGACATCCTCAAAAGAAGTTGTTCTAATTAAGAAAGCAGGAAAAAAGTATATTAACCCTTACGATTTTTATCATCATGGAGGAGATCATGAAAAAATTACTTCTAAGCCTTGTTTTTTTAAGTTTTGCCGCTCCAGCTTATGCTTTTCGAGCAGGGTCCTTTTCTCTTAGCCCCACCTTTTCCTACACAAATTCCAATGTGGACCTTGATAACACCCTCTTTTCTGGGGGCGATAGCGATAGCACGTCTACCAGTTATGATATCAAACTGGGATGGACCACGGGAGCTGGGCTCTATCTCGGGGGGCTTCTATCCGTAACCACAAGTGACAGCTCTGCAGCAAGCTACTCTCCTCAAGTTACCAGTTATGGATTGTCTGTGGGCTATGTGGCCTCCAATGGGTTTTATTTTCTTGGACATTACTTCTTAAGCTCAGTTTATGACTCTCCTGTATCTAGCACCTCTTCTTTTGAAAATGGATCAGGCTTTCAGTTTGATTTAGGATTCCTTTATTACTTTAATTCCAGTTTTGCCCTAGGACCTCAAATAACCTACCGCAACCTATCTTGGAAAAAGTATAAGTCTTCTTCTACCGCAACAGCTGTAGACTCTTCAAATTCTGTTTCCAATATTGCTCCTCAAATAGCTCTCGCCTTCACTTTCTAAAAATTTATTAATTTTCTTTCAAAAGACATAAAAAGAGCCCATCAAACAGAGGGCTCTTTTTATGATCTGACCTTTTGATCTTCTAACAGGAGTTGTCTTGCTGCCTGAGCCACAGAACCGACACGCCCATCGCCTATGGGATGATTTTCAAACTTCACCACTGGCATAACATCAATGGTGGTCCCCACTAAAAAAACCTCTCGGGCTTCTAAAAGATCTTGCTCTGACAATAGATGTTCTCTCATTCCTCGAATCAACCCCTGCTTCACTAACTGGTCAGATAATTCTTGCAGCCGCACCAACGTGGTTCCTTTTAAGGTTTTTTGAAAGCTTGGAAAATATAAAAAGCGATCCTTGCTGAAAACCACAATGTTTTCGGTTGCCCCTTCCCCTAGGAAACCATCTTCACTGAAGTTCACACTGTAATCAGCACCTGCATCAATGGCCTCTTTTTTCATCATCACGTTGGGGAGATAGTTACAACTTTTCACCTGAGACAACCACCCTCCTTTGATGGGAACCTGGCTTTTAATTAATGACACTCCTTTTTGATACTTCTCTTCTGAAGGCTTGTGCAATCGAGTGGCCACAATATAAAGCTGACTACCTATTGTTGTGTAAGGATTGGGAGAAAAACCACCAGGCCCTCGAGACACATATAAGCGAAATAAAAGTTCTTCCTGATGAGCTTCTTCTTTCAATTGAGAAACAATGGATTCAATTTCCTGTCTTTTCCAAGGTAATGATAACTCTATTTTTGCACAAGAAAACTCCAAACGATCCATATGCTTGTCAAACAAATACGGCCTTCCCCCCACCCACTTAAAAGCTTCAAAAACACCATCGCCTCGATGCACCAAATGATCGTCAATGGGCACCCACATCCATCGTGGGTCCTTGACTATGCCATTAAAAAAAGAAGAATACATGGCTAAATAGTCAGACTGCTGAGGATAGGTTTTCAAAGAATGATCGAGTTCCTCAATGGAAGAGAACACTTTTTTTTTAGACATCAGACATCCTTTCCATTAGATAACCTAAGCAATCCTGGTTAATCACTCGAATGTCTTTTGTGAACATGGCAGGAGTCATGCGTTTTTTTAAACGAATCTGTCCTTGAGAAAACTCCAGATACTCTTCAGTCACATCATTGTTAAAAGTATCCACAACCATAAGAGGCTCTTCTCTTTGATACCATCCTAAAAGAGACCCGGACTCTAGGTCATGAAAATTCAGATCTTCGATATTTTCCACAAGAGTGATATCTGCATTTGAAGCCACCTTATCAAAACGAAGGCTATACCCTCTTGACACCAAAATTCCTGCAACACTCTTATAAATCAAAAGTTCCTCTAAAGAAACAGGCGTTCCCCACTCTAGGTCAGTTAAACAATAGTCTAGATAATCAACGACCTTTTTAACCCCTTCCTCATCGCCACTTTTTCCAGCTTCAATGGTCACGGAAGGACAAAGAGATGAGAAAAACGTGGAAAACACTTCTTGAGGGCGCTTAAAATAAACAAAAGTGTGGCTAAAGGCTTGCCCCAGCTCAATAAATCGAAGATCTTTTTGAGAAAAACAAACATAGTAAGGATTCTTGCCCGTATTATTATGAATATCCACCGCACTAAAAAGAGGCTGTTCTCTCATTAAAGAAAAGACCTTTTGCGCCAGAAGATTCCCATGAGAAGCTCCTTCATGAGTCCAAATACGATTAAAGTCCTCTTGACGATCCAGCCGACGCACACCCTTTTGAGCCGCCTCCACATTACCAATAAATAAACTTAACGATCGAGGTAATTTCTTATTCTGATACCGTGCTAAAAGTTTCTGTACAGCTAACCAACTTGTGGTTTCATTTCCATGTAATAATACAGAAACCAGCAGCCGTTCTTCTTTTTCTCCTTCAAGATGTACGAGGCTCGGCGTCGGAAAGCCTTCAATGGCTCTATCAGGAGAAAGGTCAAAAAAGTTATCGGGTAACTGGGTATACTGTTTTAACTCGATCATCACTATACGGTCCATGAATGAATTGGGAGGTCTTGCTTCTGAAAACGAGTGTACTCTTTTACCATATCATGAAATAAAAGCCCATGTTTTTTTATAAATTGTCTTTGCCACTGAGCCCCCGTTTGAGCTGTTTCAATTCGTTGAAACAGAATATCATCAAAAAAAATCTCTAGGTCATCCCGATGCACACCCAGAGATAATAATTTATCTTTTGCTAAAGGAAGAATCTCCTCTTTTAAAACAACTTTAACAGGCAATAAAGCCCGGCCCCAATGCACCTGAGCTGCCAGCCCTTTTTGAGCCGCCTCATAAAAGTTATCCCGAGCCTGCTGGAAAGAAATTTGACTCTCAGGGGACGGATTCATTTCAGCTAAAGCCAAGGCGCCTCCCAAGTACAAAGCCATGTTGGCCACCGTGTCCAATAAAGAGGGCTGAGCTGCCATCACCCGATGTTCCATTCTTAAATGAGGACGCCCTGTTATATCAAAGCCCACTAATGGACGATTCCACCGCCAAATGGTGCCATTTTGCAAACGAAGATGATCCATATCTCCTGGATCAGAGTCTGTACAAAAGGGCAAAAGAACGGGAAACTTTTCTACATTTTCCTGAAACAGCTCCAAAATACTTTCTTTCACATAACCTGCTCCCAAAGAGGTTCTTCCCACGTCAAAACCATCTGAAGCCTTAAAGTGTCCCACTGACACGGCCTTTTCAAATACAGGAATTCGCGTTTCGGCCCACAAATTTTTTCCAAACAAGTAAGGAGAGTTTGAAGAAATGGCCACCATAAAAGCAGATAAAATTTGAGAAGCATTAAAAATGCGAGCTGCTTCTTCATAACCAACCTGCAAATGGATTTGCATGGAGGTGGCAGCAGCCTCAAGCATAATATCTGACTGAGTCACAGAAAGCTCTTCTTCACCCTTTATTTCCACTTCTAGTGGTGCTCCTTTCCTTAGTCGCAAAATTTGCTCATTAAGGGCATAATATCTTTGATGAGGAGACATGTGCTTTAAAGTCAAATGCTCGCTGGTAATGGTGGGCAAACTGCCTATGGCCACAGGCTGAAGACTTAAAGACTCACTCACTTCCAAACACTGCACCCAGGTTTTTTTGAGAGCCTCATGAATTTTCGTCAAAAAACGACCTGAAAGCGGCTGTGGCACGGTATTGATTTCAAAATTAAAACAAGAAAGTTCAGGAACAACCAGATCATTATTCAAATGAAAAAGGAATTGCTCACACTGTGGTTGAGGTTCTCCCTGGATGTCAGCAATCCATGCTTCCAACTCTAAGCCACAAAAACGAATATCAGACTTTAAAGCTCCAGAGTTGGCCCACCTTTTCAAAAGAGCTGTTTCTTCCCTAAGCTTTTCTAAAAAGCGCTGTTCATCCTTCTCTGTAAAAATAGACCTTGTAATATGAGATCCCAAAGCAACCTCGCCCCACTCTCCCCTCAAACATACCAAAGTTTTTATAATTCCCCATCAAAAAAACACTTTTATGCACCACCTCTTGTTGGACCATTGTCCTTGAAGCTCCCTATTCTGGGCTTTTGCTTCTCTTTGTTTAAGCTTATACTTTTAAGTATATGACAAAGTGTTTTATCTTCTTAGCTCTCTTCCTTTTAGCTTGTACAGACCAAAGACCCAGCGGCTTTGCAACCAGCTCCTCCACATCTCGAGCCTTCTTCAGGACCCCTCAGGCCAACCCATCCTCCCCCAACTCTCCACAAGGTCCTGTTGCCACTTGCAACAAATACGAATCCCCTGACTGGAGTTTGAAAATCCATTCTTTCTTCGACCCAGCAACTCTGGCTCCTGTTCCCACAACCATTGCCCTTTTTCTAAAACCTCCTCAAAGTCTTCTTCGAGGAGAAACCTACATTCAAATTTATCGTTGGTTTGAAGACATTCCAGGACAGGAACAATTAAACCCTCAACCTGTTAAGATTGTTTTTGCCACGCAAGGAGCATTTAGCCTGGGTGGAGGCCCACTCAATGCCACACAACCTCTAACAGCTCTTTCTAAAGATAGCATCAACAAAGCCATTAAAGATTATAATCTGAGTGTTTTTAATATCTCCCTTGAAAACTTCTTTCAGAAAATGGCTTTGTTTATGTTGGAAATGGACTTAAGATACAAAGCCATTCGGGTTGCACTATACAATAGCCAAACCAATCAACCCGTTCAAATAGTTAATCTCCTTCTTCCCGACTTTTTAGCCAACCCAGACATCTTTGCATCCCAGAACACTCCACACCTTCAATCTATTCACCCCTTCAATCACCTAAGAGGTTCTGGAGCCACCAATGAACAATACCGAAGTTATGCACAAGAACTTTGCCAAATCTCTTTTTTAGCCCATCTAACAGCCTCGTCAAAACGGCTCCCCGCCAGCCTCTCTCCCTCAAGCAAAACAAGTCCCCATTTTCTTATAAGACTCAAAGCCCATCTCATTGATTTCTGGAACCGCTTTTTGATCTTCCTTAAAAGACTCTTTTAAAAAATTAGTTAATGGCTGGCTTCCTGAACCACCTCTTCAGCCTGGAGATTCTCCCCATGACGATAGCGGTCCACCAGGTTTTTATCTGTTGTTGGAAAAGAAAAAAGCAAAGCATGACTTCTGGAAGGTGTGTCTTCAACAGTCACCACAATATAATAAAGATCTTTATACCCCTCTTCGTCATTAAACTCTTTAATAAAAGTCACCAACACATTGCCTAATGAGTCTGTGCTCCTCCAGATTTCATCGGCTTCCTCAATAGCCGACTCCCTAAGATGAGCGAAGTTTCTAAATCTTTTTTCAGGAATATCATTTTCGCTTCTCAATTTCAGCATGGACTCATAAAGCCCTACCGCAAGCTCCTCTCCCTCTAAAAGAGCATCCCCCTCCAGAGCTCCTGCCGGAGCGTTTTGCAACAAGCGATCAAAAATCAATGTGCCCCGTTGATAACGTTCTACTAAAGAAAGGTCTGTTGTGGGGAAATGCAAATAAACAAAACTGGGGATATCTCCTGTTAAATAAACCACAGCCACATGAAAAAGATGTTTGTTTTCAAAAGGCGAATCAAATTCCCTGATATAATTATATAAAGTTTCTCCCGGAATGGTGTTTTTGTCTTCCCAAATTTCATCTGGATCTTCAAGTAAAGGAGTTAAGTTCTTTTCAAAACGATTAAATTCTTTTTCATTCAGGTCATCGCCTCTTCGATACTTGAAAAATTCATCTTCTAAGAAGTGAATTTCCTTACTAAAATGCTCAAACAATTCATCTTCATTAGCAAATTCCAGACCTTTATCTGGATCAATGACAATCTTTTCTTTCTTTTTTCCCATAAGCACCACACTCTCTTCTGTTTAATGATAAAGGTGCGCGACAAGCAATGTCAAACTCTAGCAAAACCTCTTGCTCAAAAGAAAAAAAAAATTTTTAATACTCGTAGGGAGAGTGAAAGGCAGTTATGTCTAGTTTAGAGAAAAGTTTAGACAAAATTGAGCTTCTATTAGCCCAATCCATGAAGGGTTTTCATCATTTATTTGATAATGAAACCATCGCTAAAATACTCCAAACACCTACTGAAAGTCTTGATTTTTTCAACTATAAAAACATGGACAAAATCCAGTCCCTTTTCTCTGAGCTGATCCAAAAAGAAAGCTACCATGAAAAAATTATTTTTCTGGAAAATTTAACTCCAGAGGAATATGAAATGCTCGTTCGCACTTATTTCCATATCTTGGAAAACTCCATTCTGGCTTCAAACCAAGAAAAACATTAAAAGGCGCTCTATCTCTTAAGCCTTATAACTGGAAAACCGATAAATGAGTTATGAAATGGCTTTCCTTTTTTCTCTTCTTTTCCTATTCTTTTGCTGGTTTTAGCGAATATCGCGTTTATCAACTGCAACTCACTTTACCCAACGGACAAACCAGAAATTTTTTATCGACACTTGACCATATTCAGTATGCCACCTACTACCCGCTTCCTCCCCAAGCTTCTCTTAAGCTTTTAGACAGCTGGATGTGTTGGGAGCGGACAAATCATCTCTCAGACTTTTGTCCCAACCCTCAAAAGTCTAAAGCTCAGCTTAAGCCCAAAAAGACGCCGCCATCACTCTAAAGACCTCCATTCAGTGCTAAAATAAATTGTATGAGCACAGAAATTTACAACCAAAAATTGAAACAAAGCGAAGATCTTATTCGTCTGAAT
>RFKI01000108.1 GCA_003694355.1 Bdellovibrio sp. | reverse complement strand
GTTTTGTTTTTCTTCGTCATCATCAATAAACCCCTCAATAAAATAT
The DNA here is from genome assembly GCA_003694355.1 of Bdellovibrio sp. Taxonomy (GTDB): domain Bacteria; phylum Bdellovibrionota; class Bdellovibrionia; order Bdellovibrionales; family UBA1609; genus J124. The sequence continues at coordinate 5,049 of RFKI01000108.1, read as the reverse complement.
CCTGAAGAAGGATCAGATTGAATTTTTTGGGCTAAGTAGCGGCCATTGGACCCGGCTCCAAAAATAAGAAGTCGTTTGATATGAGGGGGGTTGGTTTTGGAATGGGCTTCTAACCATTCATAGAGGCTTCTTCGAAAGAGGCGAACTCCCATAAGAAGACCCGTCACTAAAAGAGCATCTATAAAGAAAAAAGATCGAGGCAAGCGCCCTAAATCGATGAACACATAGCTTGCTGCAAAAAAGAGAAGAGTTGAAAGGGAAATGGCTTTTACAATATTCCAGGCATCGAAGCTAGAAATATGCCTCCAGATAGCTTCATAGGCATGGAAAAACTTAAGGCTTAAAAGGCGTAATAGGAGAAAGAGAGGGACAAAGTAATTGAGAACTTGAAGGTGAGGGCTATCTGCTGAAAAATTGGACCCTAACCTCAACCATAGGCTAAGGTAAAAGGAGGTTACAATGAGGATGGAGTCAACAAGGATGTGACGGAAAGAAATATTTGTCTTTTTTTTAAACCAACCCCATGATTTTATTTTCATTTAGATCTTTCTTTCTACGGGCCTTTTTAAAATGGCGGAGAAGGAGGGATTCGAACCCTCGGTACGGGATTATCCGTACGGCGGTTTAGCAAACCGCTGGTTTCAGCCACTCACCCACTTCTCCACTTTTAAAAGTTTGAAGTTGCCATATTCAGCATGGCAAATCAAGTTATTGTAAACTAATAATTTTCTGGAAAAAGATTTCTTTCCACTGTTTCTATCACTGTATGAATAATTTTTATGTGCATTTCTTGAATACGGTCAGAGGTTTGAGCGGGAACAACAATCGCTAGGTCTGCCAGTTCTTTAAGAGCTCCCCCGTCACGTCCTAAAAGGGCGACGGTGTATATTTTCATCTGATGTGCGGTTTTGAAAGCTTCGATGACATTTTCTGATTGGCCACTTGTGGATAGGCCTAAAAGCAGGTCGCCTTCTCGTCCTAGCCCTTCCAGTTGGCGCTTGAAGACTTGGTTAAAGCCATAGTCATTGGAAACGCAGGTCAGATGACTGGGGTCCCCAAGGGCTAGAGCACCTAGGGGCTTTCGGTCTTTGCGGTAACGCCCTGTTAGCTCCTCCGCAAAATGCATGGCGTCACAGTGGCTGCCGCCATTACCACAAGAAAACACATTGTGGCCATTTCGAAATGTGTTTGTAAGGCGTTTTGAGAAAGTTTCACACTTTTCCAGAAGGTCCTCATTGGTCATAAAGGCTTCCAGGACTTCTTTGGCTTCTTTAAAAGATTGCTCCCACACATTTCTCACCAAGATTGGCTCCTGTTGAATTTTTCTAAAAGATAATAGAGAAAATCCATAAAGTCATGGTTCCTTCTTGCTTTCTTTTCATATTCTGTCTAAAACCAAAAAATCCTTTTGCGCCCGTAGCTCAGCTGGATAGAGTACCTGACTACGAATCAGGTGGTCGGAGGTTCGACTCCTTCCGGGCGCGCCATTTTTTCTCATTTGGGGGTTTTGTTCTTTGACCAGACCTGTTTGCAATCTTTAAAATTGAAGCTTTCTTACTAAAAGGGTTGGAGGCCTATTGAAAAAGCTATTGGATGAGATTGGTTCTCGATGCTTGGTTGCAGATGGCGGGATTGCCACCTCTCTTTATGATAAAGGATTTTATATTAATAGAAGTTTTGAAGAGCTGTGTTTGACGCATCCTAAAGAGGTCAAAGATGTTCATTTGGGGTTTAAGAATGCAGGAGCAGAAATTCTTCATACCAATACGTTTTCTGCCACAGAGCCTAAATTAATCGAATATGGAATTCATGAACAATTAGAAGATATTCTAAAGGCGGCCGTCGAGCTTGCTAGAGAAGTGTCGGATGGAAAGACTCTTGTGGTGGGTAGTATAGGGCCTTTAGGGATTGTTTTAGAGCCTTTAGGTCCTGTTTCCATAGAAGAGGCTGAGGAATTATTTTTAAAAAACATTCGGATTTTTGAAAAAGAAAAGGTCGATGCCATTAACTTCATAGGTTTTCATGATTTAAATGAATTGGGTGCAGGAATAAAGGCGGCTCGCCAGGCTTTTTCAGGTCCCATATGGGCTCATATTGGTGTTCAAGAAAACATGAGAACGTCTTATGGGCATACGCTTAAGGAATTTGTGGACCTTTGTGAAGAAGAGGGGGTTCAAGTCCTGGGGGTAGCTGGGGAAGTGGGGCCCAGTGGGGCTTTAACAGCTCTTGAGCAATTAAAAGTTTTAACTTCAAAGCCCATCTCACTTCTTCCCAATGCAGGTCTTCCTCGTTTTGTGAATGATCAATATATTTATCTTTGTAATCCAGATTATTTGGGAAAGTATGCCAAGAGATTTGCACTTGGAGGAGCCTCTGTTATTGGAGGGCATAGTGGAGTGAGTGCAACACATATTCAAGCGGTTTCCAATGCTCTGAAGGTGGTTAAAGCTCCTGCCCATGAAGGAGAGAATCAAAAAGAAAAGTCCACGAACTTTTTAGTTGAAGCAGTTGATAAGCCTCAGGAGCCGAAGCCCATTGAGGCAAGAAGCCAGTTAGGAAAATGCTTAAAGGAAGGAACCAGAGTTTTTACTGTAGAAGTTTTACCGCCTCGAGGGGTGGACTTTTCGGGGTTTATAAAAAAATGTCAGCAGTTAGAAAATGCAGGTGTTCGTTTTGTAAATATTCCTGATGGTGCCAGAGCCGTTGCTCGTATGGGTTCTTTGGAGCTTGGCTCTTACATTTTATCACACTTTCATCAATTAGAGCCCATCCCTCATGTCACCACAAGGGATCGAAATCTTATAGGTTTGCAGTCCAGCCTTTTAGGAGCTTTTGCCAATGGCGTTCGTAATGTCCTTCTTGTGACGGGGGACCCGCCAAAACTGGGTAACTGTCCTGGAGCGACTGCCGTTTATGATGTGGACGCCATAGGGTTGACTCATATAGTGAACCGAATGAATCAAGGGTTGGATATAGGGGGGTCTTCTTTTGGGAAACCTGCTGAGTTTTTAATTGGAGTGGCTTTAAATCCAACAGCGCAAAATCGAAAGTTAGAAATACAGCGATTTCGTTACAAGGTTGAAGCAGGTGCCGACTTTGCCATTACTCAACCCATTTATGATTTGAACATGTATCAGAAGTTTATGGATGAGTTGGGAGACGTTTCTGTTCCAATTGTTATGGGGATTTGGCCATTGGTGAGTTTTCGAAATGCAGAATTTTTAAAGAACGAGGTGCCAGGGGTTTTTGTGCCTGATTGGATTTTAGAGGAAATGGAAAAGGTGAGAGATAACCCTCAGGACTCCATTAAAAAGGGAGAAGAAATAGCCTGCCAGGTTATTACGGAGGCTAAAAACTTTGTAGCAGGCTTTCAGATTAGCGCACCCTTTAATAAAGTCGAAGTGGCTTTAGATGTGATTAAAAAAACAGAATCCTGAAATTAAATCCAACGCTTAATCTCATCTACAGAACAGCCTTTTCTTTGGGCATAATCTTTGAGTTGGTCTTCTCCAATGGGGGTCACATTGAAGTAGCGGCTGTCTTTGTGTGAAAAATAGAGTCCTGATACGGAACTGCCAGGGTTCATGGCAAAAGTTTCTGTAAGTTGAACGCCGACATTTTCTTCAGCATTAAGGAGTTTCCAAAGTGTTTTTTTCTCGGAGTGATCTGGGCAGGCTGGATAACCTGGAGCTGGTCGAATGCCCTGGTATTTTTCTTTGATAAGGTCTTCATTGGTGAAATCTTCTTCTTTTCCGTATCCCCAGATGTCCCTAACCACTTTGTGCATTTTTTCAGCAAGGGCTTCAGCCAACCGGTCGCCTAAGGCTTTTATAAGGATGCTATTATAATCATCTTGTTTTTTCTCATATTCTTTAGCTAGCTTTTCAATTTCAGGTCCTGCAGTGACAACAAACCCGCCAAGATAGTCTTGTTTATTTAAATGCTGTGGACAAATGAAATCAGCTAGACAATAACAAATGTTTTTATTGGATCTTTGTTGTCTTAGAAAATGAAAACGAGCCAGTTCTTTGTTGTGATTTTTATCTTCAAAAACAACCACATCTTCATCAAGGCTAGCCGCTGGCCATAAGCCGATAACTGCTTTTAGATTTAATTGATTTTTGAGTTCTTGTAACTTGTCCAGTGCATCCTCATGTAGTTTCTTAGCTTCTTTCCCCCATTTTTTATTTTCAAATATTTTAGGGTAAAACCCTTTCATTTCCCATGTCCAAAAAAAGGGGGACCAGTCGATGTAATCAATGACCTCATCGAGGGGGATGTTATTATAAACCCAGACTCCTGTTTTTTCAGGAGTGGGGATGTTATCCCAAGAAAGAAGGGGCTTTTTGTTTTTTGCCTCATTAAAACTTAAGAGGTGATCCTGGCTTTCTTTGTGTTTTTTTCGAATCTTTTCCTGTTTTTCTCTATATTCTTTTAAAAATTGTTCAGACTCATTTTTATCAAGCAAAGCATTCAGAGTTTGTGTGACAAGTGAGGCATCCAGTACATGAACCACGGCTTGTCTGGTGTAGTGGGGCGCTATTTTTATAGCTGTATGAGCAGCACTGGTGGTGGCTCCTCCAACCATTAAAGGAATTTCAAATTTTTGTCTTTGCATTTCTTTTGCAACATGAGCCATTTCGTCAAGGGAAGGCGTAATAAGACCACTTAAACCAATGACGTCGACTTTTTCTTTTTTGGCCGTTTCCAGTATTTTTTCACAAGGAACCATAACTCCAAGATCAATCACTTCATAGTTGTTGCAAGAAAGCACAACAGAAACAATATTTTTTCCAATATCATGAACATCGCCTTTGACGGTGGCAATGAGAAATTTACCAGCTTTTTGTGAAGCCTCTGTTTTTTGAGCTTTCATAAAGGGTTCTAGGTAAGCAACGGCTTTTTTCATAACTCGAGCACTTTTGACAACTTGAGGAAGAAACATTTTTCCTTCTCCAAAAAGCTCTCCTACGACTTTCATTCCGTCCATTAACGGTCCTTCTATAATCTTTAAGGGGTCTTTTAATTTTTTTCGGGCCTCTTCAACAT
>RFKI01000107.1 GCA_003694355.1 Bdellovibrio sp. | reverse complement strand
GAAAAGGAACATGCCTTTCAAAAAGAGATTAAAAGGATGAAAGAAGAAAAACATCAAATTCAAGAGGAGAAACAGAATTTAATAGTTAAACTGAATAATGTTTACGAAGAAAGAGATCAGATATTAAAAGAAAAAAGGGGTTTGGAAAATCAAGTGGAAGAACTGATAAGAGAAAAAGAAGAGCTGGCGTTGAAGCAAAAAGAACTTCAGGGATTTTATAAAAAATATGAACAAAATCTTTTGAAGAACAGGAAGGAAGATCAAGAAAAAGAATTAAAAATACAGGAGCTTCAAAAGGATCTTGAAGGGGTTCAGCATTTGTGGCAGGAAAGCCTTCAGCGTATGGAGGTGGTGAGCCGTCAGATGAGACAATTCCAAAAAGAAAATCGCCAGTTAAAACAGGATTTAAGAATTAAGAACCATGAAGTAGAAGTTTTATCAGAAAGGTGTCGTCGGCTAGAGGCCAATCAGGAGCAAAAGCTTCATTTTCTTAAAAAACAAGTTCAGCTTTTAAAAGAAGAAAAAAGTGCTCAGGAAGAGCTTCTTAAAAAGATTTTATAATTTTTGGATACCGTTTTTACACCACTTGGCTTTGTTTTGAATGGCTTCTTCAAGCATTTTTGTATTGCACTCCAGTCGGGATCGATCATTTTCCTTATGCCATAAGTGGTAGGCAATTCCTGCAAACTTCAAGTTTTGTCTTTTAACTCCTGAGTTTAACAGGCGAATGGCCAGTTCACTGTCTTCTCGTCCCCAGCCTTCAAAGTCTTCATTAAAACCATTGACTTTAAAAAGATCTTCTTTCCAGGCAGCAAAGTTGCAAGTCCGAATACCAGAAACTTTATTTTTTTGAGGATGTTGGCTAAGAGAAGCGAGAAAAAGAGAGTGTAGGGTGTTTTTTCTATTGATAAGGCCAGATGAAAAAAAGTGAAAAGATGATTGTTGTTGACTTAAAGCCTTCTGGGTAGCTTTTTGGCTAAGAAGAACTCGACTTCCCTGAGTGAAAAAGCCTTTTCTGGCAAAGTGCAGATGATCTTTAATGAAGAGGGGATGTAAAAGCATATCTCCATCAATCATGATAATGTAAGGGGATGTGGCTTGAGCAATGGCTTTGTTGCGGATCTTTCCTGCTCGAAAGCCTTTATCCTCTTGCCAGAGGTGATAAATGGGGACAGAGCTGTTTTTTTTCATTTTTTCTATTAACAAACGGGTTTGTTCTGTGGATCCGTCATCAGCAATGAGGATTTCCTGAGGAGGGATAACTTGTTGGAGGGCTGTTTTCAGAACCAGTTCCAAGGCAGATTCCCAGTTGTAAGTTGTTATAATTAAACTGGCGTTTAACATTTTGTAGGATCCTTTGGGCCTTTGTTGGTTTGCCTTTCATAAAGCTTCATATATTTATAAAAAACTCCCATGGCATTTGACATGGATATGAGAAGTCCTGTGCCTCCATAGAAAAGTCCTTTTTTTAGAAGAAAACACTTTATAAATGTGAGGAAGGAGCGGATCAGGGCTTTGGTGGGAGAGGCCGTTTTATGGGAGTTTTCATTGGCAAAAAGGGTTGAGTATTGCTGCATTTTATCGATCAGCTCTTCTGCTGAATCAAAGGTGTAATGAAGCAAGTGGTTTGAAAGCTTCTGAACACGCATGCCTTTTTTGATCCGAATTTCTTCATGAACATGTTTATTATTATATTCCGTGTGCTTTTTGTTATAAAGACGGATCACATAGTCAGGATACCACCCACATCCCTTAATAGGGCGTCCTTTATAGTGGTTTAAACGGGGTATGGCATAAACGCATGAGGGATTCAGTGAAAGAGCTCGAATCTCTTTAGATAATTCAGGGGGGAGCACTTCATCACTGTCAATGGTTAAAATCCAGTCATTTCTTGCATACTGGGCTGCAAGATTTTTCATGGGTCCAAAACCTATAAAAGAATGTTCTTTCCAGGAAACATTGGGGAACTGACTTGCAATTTCACGGGTTTGATCGGTGGATCCGTTATCGAGAAGAACCACCTCGTCAAAATCCTTAAGGGCATTTAAAACATGATAGAGATAGCGTTCGCTGTTTTTAACCAGCATGGCTACTGAAATAGGGGGAGGAAGTGGCTTTTCCATAAGATTTTTCATACTAGCGGAAAATGTTTTCTTTTTCAAAAAGGATTTTTATAAGGACTTTTTGAGGAAAAAAGGAGGAGCAGAAGGTTTCTTTTTCAGGACCAAGTAAAGAGCAATGAGAAAGAGCAGGGCGTGCATTCGTCTAAAGTCATAGAAAGTGGTGTCAAAAAAAGAAGCCAAATGAAATCCAGCTTGGGCGGCAAAAATTCCAACAAGCCAACTTTTAGTGAAAGGGTTGGAGGCAGCAATTAAGGCCTTCCAGTTATCCCATAGGAAAAAACCAAAAATAATGATGAAAAGAGTTAACCCCACAAGCCCGAGTCCCGAAGCGATTTCCAGGAAGTTGTTGTGAGCATGTCCTGTTTTGTGATTATAGCTGCCAAATTTTTTATAGTATTGAGAAACTTCGTCATATTGTGTACGCAATCCTTTCCCCCAAAGGGGGGCATGGAGAAACACATAAGAGTGGGCCTTTAGTAGGTCAATTCGTGTATCTCTGGAGGTGGCTTTAGGGGCTGTGAGTTTTTTCCATCTCCAGTTGAACTGAGGAAGAAATATATTTATGGATACTAGGAAAAGGCCAAGGGCCAATAGGCTGGTTATAAGCTTTTTATCTCTGTAAAAAGTGAGCACGATAAGAAGGCTTAAGGTGACTCCTAGCCAAACACTTCGAGTTAGAGCAAAGAGAAGGCTTAAAAGGACAGCGAAGAGGGGCCAGAAATTCCATATTTTTTTAAAGGTTTTATTGGGAGTTGTGGTTGCAAAACAGGTAAAGAGAGCCAGAAAAACGGAGAAAAACATGGCAAAAGTAAAAGAGTAGCTCATGGTATTGCCTAAAAAACCATAAGAGCGAATTAAAAAGCCTTCATCAGGCAGAGGAAGCTTAACCCAATGAAAGTTTTCCAGAGACCATCGAGTTAAAGATTGAAAGATGGCATAAAGGGCAATGGCTCCCATCAAGTTATAGAATATTTTGGCTTTAGAGAGGATCCAGTCTTTATGTAAAAGGAGAGCCTCATGTAAGACATAGAGTATAAGAACAAAGCGTCCATAAAAAAGGGCCGTTTTATAATGGGTGCTTAACTCTCCATTGATCGCTAAGGAAATAAACATCCACCCCCAAAAAAGCCATAAGTAGAGGTCTGGACCTAGAGGAGAAATTTTTTGAGCTGAAAAGGAGCAAGCTTTTTTTGAGAAAATCAGAATCAGAAACAAAAGTCCAATGGCGATATTGGCAAGAGCTGGGGACAGGAGAAGAGAAAGAATAAAAATCCCAAGGACCCATCTGGATGCCAGAAAAAGAGTATGACACATAGCTGTAGAACCTTTAAAAATTTCATCATACTGAAGAAAAAAAGAAGAGTCACTTTTTTAAATGAGTCAAGGCGGTTAAGTTAGTAGAGATTGAGAAACTCTTTGTCGGTGGGACTATAAGACATCGTCTTTGTAGTCATTGATAACGGACTGTAAGAGGTTTATGAGCCTTCTAATGCTTCCTGCATCATAAAGGCCTTCACGAGCTTGATCTGTGGCAATAAGATAACGGCTTCTACCCTTCTGAGATCGTAGTCTGAAATAAAACATTCGTCTTTCGGAGTGGTGATCTGAGTAGGGGAGTTTATAGACCGTATGAGTTAAGTGATTTAGGACTCTGATGGTGGTTTTTTCAAGGGTGACTTCATCTCTCTTAAATTTCGCAAGGATCTTAGAAAGTACGCGCAATTGAGAAGCTGTGAGTTTAAGTAAAGGGCCTTTGAAAAAAGAGGCGTGTAAGATCAGTTTGCCATCAAAAAGAATAAGGGGTGTTTTTAAGCTTTGTCCTCTTTTTTTGGAATCTTTTATTCTTTCAAGATGATTCTTTATTTCATTATAAACATAAGCTGCATCGGCGTTAAGGGCAGGTGCCTTTTGTTTGTGCTGAGAGAGAATAAGTTGGGACAAGCGCTCTTCTTTTTTTGTTAAAGCATTGTTTATAGTAATTAACCGGTGTTTCCATTGAATGAGCTTCTCTTGAGAGCTTTTAAGTCTTTGTTCTCTTTGAGCTTCTGGTAGTCTTTCTTCATGATGGAAGGTCTGATAAAGCATTTCTACTTCGTCATTGAGGCTTATGAGTTTGTTTTTTATGGAAGAAAAGCCATTAAAATCCACATGGTACTTGGCTTTAAGAGAGAGGGCCCTTTGTGAAAGGGCCTGGTTTTGTTCTTGAGCGGCAGCTATCTGGTCTTGAAGGTTTAGAAGTTCTAACAAAAAGTCCTCCTCATCTTCTGTAAGCTTTTCTATAGGAAGGGAAAGGCTAAAACTTTTAGTTATTTTTTGGAAAGAACTCCATTTTTTATGAGGGTTTTGTTTTTTCTGATTTAAGGTTTTCTTTTGTCTTTGTGGCCTTATTCTGGAAGAGGTGTGAGGTTTTATCTGTTCCAGAAAACTTTTTGCACTCTCTGGAAAGCTGGAAGAACTTTTTAGAAAATGAGTTTTAAAAGTATCATCATATGTTTGAATGATTTCTCTTAAAAACTGTAAAATCTGATTCAGGGGTTTTAAACTGGAGCTGTATCTTGCAGAGTGTCCAGCTCTTTTTTTAAAGTTAAGAGCTTGCAGTTGATTAAGTAGTTTTGCAGCGATAGGCTCTGGGAAGTGACATTCTGAAATCAGTTGAGAAAACATTTTTTGGGCCCAATAAGGTGCCGCAAAGCCAGGGTAGTGTTTAGTAAGAAGTAGAAAACTATCCATATCTTGTTTTTTGGGGGAATGTTGCTCTTTTTTCTTTCTCTGATGAGGAGCCTTTTTTGTTGGGAAAGGGATGTTTTTATAATTTAAGGGGAGAGTGACTCTATGATTTTTCACATTGCAAAAAAGGCATTGTTTTAAAAGGGAGCTGGTTTCTTTTTGGGGAAAGCTGAGAAGTGAAAGTTTAAAATCACGTTTGGCTTTTTGAAGCTTTAAGAAATAAGACAGGGGCATCAAAAAGGCTTGTTCCATCTGGAGCAATTGTTTGGAATATTTTAGCCATAGGCTTCTTTGCTGAAAGGGAGGTTCTTTTAAGAAGGCTTCCAAATCAAATGGTTTGGCCGCTTCTTGTGGGAGTTGTCGCCCCAAAGAATGGAGAAGCTCTTTGTGGTAATGAAACCATGAGGCAGGAACGGCCACAAGCATTTGTTCGACAAGAAGGTCATTCACTATCACGGGGGATGGGCCCAGCTCTTTCTGGAGGCTTTTCAGTTCAGCTCCCAGAGCATTTTCGTCATCCAGCCAAATTTGAGGGATTTGTTCTGGAGTTTTAGAGTTTTGGAAAAGTTCGTTAAGAGAAGTTAGGTAGAGGTTTTGACTTTCTGGCAATTGTTTGAGTTGTTTGAGGAGTAAAGAGGCTTTTGAGGGTGAGTCGATTTGCAGAAGAATATGTTGTCCCCATGATCCAGAGACATGTTGGGAGAGGGTCTGTGGGGAGAAGGGGACGTGTATATCTTCCAGGATTTGGTGTATCTCCAGCAGTTGAGGATGCTCCGATAGGAAGGATAGAATAAAAAGTTGGTCAGAGTCTGCCTGAAGGTGTTCCATGAGTTTAACGGGTGTTTTAAAGGAGTGATCTCTAAGAGTTGTTTGAAGATAAGTGATGCAGTTACTGGAAATATGAGCCCACAGCAGACAGGGGAAAAAGAGGCCTAAAAAGCAAAGGGTTCTCAGAGCTTTTTTATTAAGTTTTTTCCTAAAGAAGGCCAAAGGCAAAAAAAACCTTCTTTTTAGGAGCTTTAAGTGCATAAAATAACCCATCTTTTCCATAGCTTTATTAAGAGCAAGAAAAGGGCCAACATTTAGAAACGGTCTTTAAATGCTTGTGTTTACAGGCTTTGTTTGGAGGGAAGATATCCTAATTTTTAGCAAATAGCAAGGCCGCGTCAAAGTTTGTGAAAAAGAGTCATAAGTCATTGAAATAAATTATAAACTAAAGATTTCCTTTAGAGCATTGATCATGAGGTTTTAATTCCCGCTTTAAACTTCCACACCAGATAAAATAAAGGGGTGAAGGCTATAACTAAAATTAAAAAGGCTCCATGGGGGTATAAAAGGGCCAGGAGGGCGAGTGGAACTAGCCAAAACAGGTTTAAGAATGCAAAGAAAAGAGACACTTGAGCATGGGAGTAACCCATTTGGGTGGCATGTTGATAGGCATGGTCTCGGTGGGCTTTTAAAACATTTTGCCCACTCAAGCCTCGGCGGATGAGAGTGGTTGTGGCATCTGTGAGAAAAGCGCCGTGGATAATTAAAGTGCATTCGAGTGGAATTTGAAAAGCGATTTGTCCGAGGACAGCCAGAAAGGCGAGGATAAATCCTAAAAAAATACTTCCCACATTGCCCATAAAAATTTTTGCAGGATGCCAGTTAAAGAATAAAAAGCTTAAAAGGCAGACAGCAATCAGGGCATATGTCTGAGTGTATATTTGTTCAAGAGCTGAAGAGTTTTGAATAAGCAAAAGAAGGATATACCCAAGACTTACACAGATGCCTTGAGTGGTAAGAAGACCATCAATGCCATCCATAAAGTTGTAAAGGTTAATCAGCCATAAAATAAAAAGTAAATAGAAAGGAAAAGTCAGAGTAGGCGTTTGCACTTGATGAGTTAAAAACGGAATTGTTAGCCCATAAGAGTGATTAAGTAGAAAAAGGCCTGCTATGGAAAGGAGCAGATACAGCAAGAAGCGGATTTGTACGGATAGACCTTTGATATCATCCCACAACCCGGAAAGACTTACGAGCAAACCCGCGAAAACAAGGAATAATAAAAAAGGGTCAAAGGTTTGCCATAAAAGGAGAAACATTCCTGTGCTCACCCCGAGGACAAGTCCAAGACCGCCGCTTGTGGGAGTGGCCTTTTTATGGGAGCTTCGGTGGTTGGGCTCATCTAATAGCCCCTTTTTCAGAGCATATTTCAGAGTCTTTTGAGTGACTCCAAAAGACAAAACAAAGCCTAAAACCAGAGTAACAAGAAAGAAGCTCATATTTGATCCTGAAGGTGATTTGCTTATGGGCATAGATTCTATCTGTTTCTGCGTTTCGTCAACTTCAGCTTTAAGAAAACATCGTTTTTTGTTGGTAAAGGAAGTGAAAGAGGGTAGAAGATTTGTTTTAAGAGGTGAGACTATGGCGCTGCCCATTTCTGTTATTATCGTGAATCATAACGCCGGAAAGGCCTTGGTGGACTGTGTGGGTTCGGTAAAAGAAGCTCAACAAATTATCGTGGTGGACAATGCCTCTCAGGACAATAGTTTAAGTTTATTAAAGCCTTCTAAAAACTTACAGGTGATTCGTGCTGGAAAAAATCTAGGTTTTGCTGCTGGTTGCAATCTGGGCATTGCCCAAGCCACTGAGGCGCATTTGCTTTTTTTAAACCCAGATTGCAAAATGTCTTCTCAGTCTTTGGAAAGGCTTCTTCAGGTCTTAGATTCGCATCCTCAGGCAGGTATGGCTGGCGGCCTTTTGCTTAATGAAGATGGGACAGAACAAGGAGGAGGGCGGCGTACGTTACCTTCCCCTTGGATGGCCTTTGTAAGGGCCTTTGGGCTTCATCGTTTAGCCAAATGGTTTCCTCGTTTGTTTTCTGATTTTTATCTCCATAACCAGCCTGTTCCTGAGGGGCCAACGGAAGTGGAGGCCATTTCTGGAGCTTGTATGTTAGTTAAAAAAAGAGCTCTTGAAGATGTTGGGCCTTGGGATGAAGGGTATTTTTTGCATTGTGAAGATTTGGATTGGTGCATGCGTTTCCATAAGAGGGGCTGGAAAATTCTTTTTGTGCCAGATGCTGTTGTCATTCACCAAAAAGGGGTTTGTAGCCATGCTCGTCCTGTTTTTGTTGAGTGGCACAAGCACAAAGGAATGCTTCGGTTTTATAAAAAATTTTTTCGAGAGAGGTACTCAGCTTTGCTTTGGGCAGGGGTTGTACTCGGAGTGTGGGTGAGATTTTGTCTGGTGGCTGTTATAAAAAGTTCTCGTTTGATTTTCAAAAGGGCTGAAGCGTGAAGGTGGGTCTCTTGGGGGCTTCTAGTTTTGTGGGGCAGCACTTGATTCCTCTTCTTTTAGACAAGGGCTTTTCTGTGGTTGGGTTTTCCCGAAAGCCTCCAGAAAATTCAGAAGGGATAGAATGGCGTCAGGTTCCTATGGAGCCTCTTTCTCAAGAAGAGATTCCTTTATGGATTAGTGTGGCACCCATTTGGGTACTTCCAGATTACTTTCGCTTTTTTCAAGCTCACAAAGCTCAGCGAGTTGTCGCCCTTTCTTCCACGAGCCGTTTTACAAAAGAAAACTCCTCAGATCCTCAAGAAAGAAGGGTTGCCCAGAGATTAAGAGAGGCCGAGGAGCATTTTACAAGTTGGGCAAATAAAAACAAAGTGAGTTGGATTATTTTAAGGCCCACTTTAATTTATGACTGGGGAAAAGATAAAAATCTTACAGAAGTAGCAAGGTTTATTGAAAAATTTGGCTTTTTTCCTGTTTTCGGGAAGGCTGAGGGTTTGCGACAACCCATTCATGCCAGTGATGTGGCGGCAGCTAGTTTGGAAGCTTTATTAAAAAAAGAAAGAGCCAACAAGGCCTATAATATTT
>RFKI01000106.1 GCA_003694355.1 Bdellovibrio sp. | reverse complement strand
TAATAGAAGGGGGAAATATGCTCACAAAAATTCAAAAGAAATTAAGTCAAATTAATTGTCCATCTTGTCAGAAGGGAAACCTTCAAGCGATTCTTATATGCAGCCGAGATGAGGAAAAGTGCCAAACATCTTGTCAATGTGATTCTTGTGGAGTCTCATTAACCATTAATGTCCCTGAAAACAAAGAAATTGTGGATCAATCTATTTTATCCTGTAGCATTGTGAACAAACAATGCCACTTTGAACCTCTAACCTCTTTAACTAAAAAAGCGGCTTAAAATATTGGGGTGGCCGACGGGGCTCGAACCCGCGACAACTGGAACCACAATCCAGGGCTCTACCAACTGAGCTACGGCCACCAGCACAGAGACCCCTATTTTTATAAGGAGTTGTTCATTTTTACAACTAATAATTAATAATCACAGGGGCCCACTTTAATCTTTTGAGGCAAACAAACCTGACCACTTGATGCAGGCAACCGAAAGGCCTCCGCCCAAATCCCATTAGCATTGCAGCGCATTCGTACACATTTTACCTGAGGCAAGTCTGTGCGACAGGAAGAACTTCCCTTTGGATTGTTGACGCATTTCCACATACATTGATTAAAATCACCAGCGGGGTCCATGCATAATGAAGAAATCTTTTGTTTTTTGGGCAGTTTCTGAGGCAAAGAAGCCCTTTTTCTTAACACTTTTTTAAGTTTTTTGACTTTCTTCTTTCTTCTTTTTTGCTGAGACACTTTATAACGATGGGAACCTTTAAGCAGTTCCTGAATCTCGGCTTCTGTCATCTGATACACGGGAGTCATAAATCCACGCGCTACAAAACGCTCCATCTCTTCCTTATCAAAAAGGCCTCCTCCTTCAATCACATAACGGCCTTTCTGCCCTTGAGCCACACTCACCTCTTTTTCACCCTCTCGACTTTTCAACGACACCACGCCCTTTAAAGTGGCTACCTCCGTAATAAATCGAGCCCCTTTTTTGAAATACTTCACAAAGAAGTCAGTGCCTTTAACTTGAACAGAGGCATCTCGAGTTCGCACCATAAAATATCCTGACTTTAAAAAAGAAACGGAAGGCCTGACCTGACTTCTCACCAGGCCCTTTTCAAGGTCCATAAGAACCTTTGTTTTATGGTAGTCAAAATCAAAATAGCTCAATCGCAAATCAGATAAAGGATAGAGACGCACTTGACTGCCATCCTGAAGCACAAAACTAACAAATTCTTCTTTTCCCGTAAAAACCTCATCTCCCTGAAAAAGATAACCTTGTTTCACCAATCTCAGTTTCTTTCCGGTTCGCTTTACAAAAGGACGTCCTTTAAGGGCTGTAATTCGCCCCACCAAACGCGTTTTGGAAATGGGAGAATTTGAAGGAGATTGGAATATTTGAAGACTGGCTGGCTGACGAGAAGGAGAGTTCTTAAAAGAAGCATTTGTTTTTAAAGAAGAAGTTTTGCTGAATTCCCACTCTGTTCCTTCCTGCCCCCCTTCGGCCAGACAACTGCGAGGCAACGGGTCTAACACCTCACAAACCGGCCGCACACAGGACTTTAGACGTTGCCCCCCTTGGCAGCTTTCCGTATAAAATTCCACACCTGTTTGCGTCTCACACCCACCACACTCCAGACGTGGACAAACACAACTTTCATCAGAAAAAGCAGGAAAAGATAACAGGATACCGATGACTCCCAATAAGATTTTCACTTCTGAGGCCTCCTAGACACTTTTCGGAAGCTCTTCTCTTTTTTTGAGTCGAGTTTTTGCTGCACCATCCTAGCTTGACTCTTCTCTGTTAAAAAATCATACTTCCTTTGAACTTTAAAAAAGGGAGTTCATCATGACACGATACCTTCGCTCTATTTTATCTGTTTTGATCTTTTCATATTCTTTGCCACTGATGGCCTACTATAGCACTCTCACCACAGGAAATTTGCTTCCTGAAGAAGCTGTTGACTTTACGGGAGAACTTCAGTTCCTCACCGACAAAAGCTCTGGAGCCAATATTGTGGGACGCCTTGATGGTGGATTGAACGAAGACATGAACTGGCGAGGAGAGTTCGGAATTGGGCAAACCGACTTCCACTTTGGTGGTTTTGTTAAATGGATTCCCTTTCCTGACTGGAAAAAACAACCCGCCCTGGGAGTTATGGCGGGTGGCTATTTTGCCCGCTATTCTTCTCTCAATGAAATCAGTCTTCGCATTCACCCTTTAATCAGTAAAAACTTTCAAACTGATTTTGGAAGACTCACCCCCTACGGTTCCTTACCGCTCGGACTTCGCTCCTATGATGGCGAAACGGTATTCCCCCTGCAACTTGTGGTGGGCACTGAGTTTCAACATAAAAAACTAAAAGACTTTTCATTCCTGGTGGAACTGGGGTTTAACCTGGCAAACGCGCCCTCTTATTTAAGTTTGGGTTTCCGCATGGCCTTGGAAGATGACACCATCCCATTCCAAAATTAAACCCATCGTTCAAGGACACCGAGGAGCCCGAGCTCGTTTCCCTGAAAACACACTCTCTGCATTTAACTATGCCATTATCAATCAAATTCCAGTTATAGAGCTGGACATTCATACCACCAAAGACAAAAAACTCATCATCCACCATGATCCCTTTTTTATAAAAAACAACAAAAAGTTTTATATCTACTCGTCCACACTCAAACAAATTCAAAGCACAATAGTAGAACCGAACCCCCTTTTTCCTCGTCAAAATAAAACAATCAAAGAACCGCCCCCTTCTCTGGAAGGTTTTTTTAACTGGCTCCACCACCACCCTCATCCCTTTGCATCTCAAATGATTTTAAACATTGAAGTGAAGTCTATCCCAGCTCTTGAGGGGAAACTTTACCCAACACCTGCCTGGATTTCTAAAACACTTTATGCTCTTTTAGAAAAATACAATCTCATTCACAGGTGTTGGATTCAGTCTTTTGACCATCGCGTATTAAAACATATCAGAAAACAAAACTCTGATCTAAAAATCTCTCTTCTGTTATCCCAAAACTACCTCAATGCCTCTCTCTTACTAAAAGACCTTCACGCCCAAGCTGTATCGGTTCCCGTGTCATGGGTGGATAAAGCACTTTGTCGGTCGATCCACAAAGTCAAAGGACAAGTTTTTGCCTGGACAGCCAATACAAAAAAAGAATGGGTTTATTTAACAGAATGCCAGGTCGATGGCATCATTACGGATGACCCTGTAAGATGTAAAAACTTTCTTAAAAACTTATAAAAAAAAGCCACAGGGTTTCTTACCTGTGGCTTTTTTAGGGGCTAAGAATGGGGGAGGGAGATGGTTCTTAGCTTTCCTTATAATCTGCATCGATCACATCATCATCACTACCACTGCTGGCTTCCTCTGTTGAAGAAGAGGTATCACCCGTAGAAGCCCCTGAAGAAGTTGAAGAAGCTTTTTGTTGCTCATAAAGCACACTACTGATTTTTGTAGTGACTTCATTGATCTTATCACTTTCTCTTTTTAAGTCTTCAAGAGAAGATGATGTGTTCTCCAACAC
>RFKI01000105.1 GCA_003694355.1 Bdellovibrio sp. | reverse complement strand
TACTCCTGATTCTCATGGAAAAACAAAGCTGAATCAAAATAATAAACTTTGGAAACAAAAAGTTGAAAAGTTTCCAGACTTTCATTTGTGGTATCCTTTTTTGGGTTCAGGGTATTGGGATGTTATGAATAAAAGTGATTTTAAAGCTATAAGCTTTAAAGAAAATTCAAACCACTATTATCTTCGATATAAGGGGAGACTTCAAAAAATGTGTATTCGAAAAAGATGGAAAGAGAATCATTGGAATAATTCTCCCTTCAAAAACCTTGAAAAAAGCGCTTTTAAAGAAGGTGGTAGCGAGCCTTCTCTTTTAGTTTTGGCAACTCCCTGTATTTAAATTGTTTGCGTCTTAGTTATTTGCTCTCTATTATAAAAAATCAGTACCTTGGGTAACAACTCGTACCTTGATAATAGCAGGGAGTCCACTAAAAGCATTGATGGAGTTGACATAGCTATACCTTGGGCGTTAACCCCGTTATTGCCAAAAGTCCTAGCTTCAGGCAGAGGGAGCCAGGCTCTTTTCGAAGCTTTATCTTTTCAGAGTGTTTTAGTGTAGGTTTCTTGTCCTCTTAGCATATTTAAGAGGAGTGAGGGGGTCTCTGCTGTGATGGTTTTCCTTAATCACATATTTCATGTAAGACACAGGGTCGATTTCCACTTTTTTGCAGCTTTCAATAATTGTATAAAGAGTGGAAGCGATGTCAGCTCCATCAATACTTTTAGAACCATAAAAATTCTTTCTTCCAAGAACACTGTGACGCAAAGCTCTTTCTGCATCATTGTTACTTAAAGGGAGAGTGATATCTTCCACAAAGGCTGTAAAGTGTTCCCAGTCAGAGAGAAGGTAAGAGGTCGCCTTACAAAACTCATCTCTATCGAAAAACTCGCTCTGATATTTTAAAAGCAACTCTTTTAAATCTTCAAGACATGCCTTGGACTCTGTCTTTCTTAACTGCCTTAACTCATCCCATGTCTGGGCCCTTCTTTCTATGGCAAATAAACTGTTTATAACTTCTAGTATTTCTTGAGCCTCTTTAGGATAGCTCTCCATTAAATCTAAAAACCTTCTTCGAGCATGAGCCCAACAATAACCAAGGGTGTTTTTCTGTTTGAGCCTATTATAACCAGCATATTTATCAACAATCACACTGCCTCTATAGCCCTTTAAAAGCTCCTTTGCTATTTCACCACTTCGTGTGGGCTCAAAGCGGTAATAGCTGCCGGCCTGGTTAGATAAAACCCACATATATCCACTGTCATCAGATCCCAAGATAGGCCATGGTGTTTCATCTATATGACAGGCAAGGGGAGCCTCAAAAATGTCCTCTCTAATATCCTCTGCCACTTTCTCTAAATGCAAGGCCACCATTTCTGAGAGCCGATAAAGGGTTCTTACAGGAACATCCAAGCCTGCTTTTTTAAGATGACGACGCTGTCTCTCATAGGGCTTATGGTTTAAAAATTTTTCTTCCACCACTTGAAGAGCAAAATCAATACTGTACTTACATCGAGGGAAAAGCTTTTCTGGCCCTGGAGCTGTAAAAATAAGAGCTTTCTGGCCATCAGATTCTTTGACTTTATATTTTTTCCTCTTATGAAGAATCTTCTTATACGTCTTTTCTGTGACTGTAACTTCTATAGAACTTTCAAAAGACTCCATTTCCTCAATACAAAGATCTCCTTGAAGTCCCTTTTCTTTGGCTTTTTTAATTAACACCTCCTTGGAAGCCTCATAGACCTTCTCTTCTTCTGGAATTTTATTTTTAGAAGTCTTTGGGGCTTTAGCTAAAGACTGAGCATGTAATAAGAGTTTTTCCTCTTCCTCTAATCGCTCTCGGGGGATCAATTCTAATTGTTTTGCTTCTTCTGAGTTTCTTTCGGTGTCTTTTTCTTTGACTGTCTCTCTGCCCCGCCGAAAAAGCCTTCTTTTTAAAACATGGATTTTGTGCTTTAAATCTCCCAGCCAAAGCTGTTTTTTCTTGGCTTCCTCTCGCTCCCGCTTTTTTATTTCTTCACGGGTTTTCTTTAAATCTTTTTGAAGTTCTTCAACACTAGAGCATAGCAGTAAGGACAGCTCTTTTAAAAACTCTAGGTTATCAGCTTTTTTAATCTCCTCTCTAACAAAATCCATATAAAAAACAAAACACAAAGACTCCTTACAAACAAGGAAATTATTCTTTTGAAATACTGTTTAATTTTCCTTTTATGATTATTGAGCCATGTATCAGCTGTTCCAATTCTGAAAAACTCACCTCCTTAAAACAAACATCTTCTATCCACATAAACCTTCCTTGTTCAATTCTCTTTGTTATTAACACAACCCCAGTCCCATCGAAAAAAAAGATTTTTAATCGATGGCGGTTGTGACCGAAAAACACAAAAACATGTCCTTCTAAAAGAAGGTTCATCCCATAGGTTGAACGAATAAAGCCTGTTAAACGATGAAATCCATAGCGCATGTCTATGGCATCTTGATAAACAAATACCTTAAGGCCTTTTTTACGAAACAACATGGAGAACTTCTGGAAGAGACTTTAATGTGACTGGCTCAATTACAACCCCATTGGGCAAGCGAAGTGAAAATTCAGGTTCCTTTTTGAAGCGCACAATGGGAAGAGAGGAGGTAGAGAGTTCTTTAGCCCATCGCCGAGCGGTATGATAGCCAATAGATGTTTTGCGGCTCAGCTCCACGGCACTTAGCCCTGCTGAAAGAAGCTCTTTCCCAAGGTCTTCTACCTCCTTCCCAAAGCGAATACTCCTTCCCTTAGAACGGGCTGCAGCCACTGCTTCTTGCAGTTTTTTTATTTTAGACTCTTCGACCATAGCCTTGCCTCCTTTTTGCTTTGGAGGCTTTTGAACATAATTTAGGTCTTCAGGCAATAACGGGGTTAACGCTCAAGGTAC
>RFKI01000104.1 GCA_003694355.1 Bdellovibrio sp. | reverse complement strand
TTTTTTAAATTTTTTTAGAAAAAAATGAAAAGAATGACCCTTCTGATGAAGAAGGGCCATGAAAAAGCCCGCCTTAGGCTAAAAGTTGAAGAACTTTAAGGGAGTTTGCATTGGCCTGAGAGAGAACCATGGTTCCTGCCTGGGTTTGAATCTGGCCCTGTGTGAGCTTACTGACCTCTTCAGCCACATCCACATCTGTGATAAGGGAGCGTGCTGCGGTCAGGTTTTCTTGTTGAACTTCCAGGTTGTTGATGACATGTTCAAAACGACTTTGAGCGGCTCCTAATTGGGCGCGCACTTTTGAGACGCTTTGAACGGCATCATCGAGGTCTTCAATGGCATCCAAAGCATCATCTTGGTCAGTAATTTCCAGTCTGTTGATGCCAACGGCCATGGCAGTGGTATTGGCATCCAATTTAAATTTCACAACATTTTCTGGACCATTGAAGGGGCCTACATGAAAAGCAAATTCTTCTTCTGTGCCGACTAAAAGTTTTTTGTTTCCAAATCGCGTTGATTGGGCAATTCGGTCAAATTCATCTCGAAGTTGGACAAATTCCATATTGAGAAACTCTCGTTCCTCATCTCCCACAGAGTCACTGGCGGCATTGACTGCAAGTTCTCTCATGCGGATAAGAATGTTGTTTTGCTCGTTGAGGCCCCCTTCGGCTGTTTGGATAAGGGCCTTGGCGTTTTGTGCATTAAATCGAGATTGTTTAATGCCGCTAATTTGGCCCCGCAAGCGCTCGCTAATGGCAAAACCAGCAGCATCATCTGAGGCATTGGAAACTCTGGACCCAGAGGCCAAGGCCTTTAAGGATGATTCAACTTGTTTGCTAGCAAGAGAAAGGCTGCGGCGAGCGGCCATGCTCGCCGCATCTGTACTTATTGTGAAAGCCATGTGAGCACCTCCTTGCCGTCCTGTTCCCACTAAAGGACTGGCGAGTTAATGCCCACAGAATGTTTCATTTCAGCAGTCACCCCTTTAATCGGCGCGGCGCATAAAAACTTTAGCTATTTTTTATGCGAAGCGTAATTTTTTAGGGACAAATTTGAAGAACCAGGTTTTCCAGCCAAATATGGGAAGATAAAGGAGAGGTTTTCAAGGCCATATCTGTTTTTTGAAGGGCCTGAATGGCTTGGGAAAGCTGTTGAGGGTTCCATTTATGACTTTGTTGTTGGTATTTTTTTAAAAAATAAGGAGGAATTCCAGATGCTTGGCAAAGTTGTGTTTGTTTAAGACCTTGGTTCATTCCCTCTTTGAGCTTCTCTAGAATGCGAATATGGCGAGTAACCATGGAAATAACGCTTATAGGGCTTTGGCCATCTTCCAGGAGGCTGGCCAGATAGGTGAGGGCTTTGACTTTATCTTTTTGAGCCAGAGCGTCTGTGAACTCAAAGATATTATGAGAGCGAGAGGCTGAAACCACATGAAGGACCGTTTCTTCATTGATGGGCTTTGTGGGGTCAGAAACAAATTGCTGAAGTTTTTGGATTTCATTATTCAGCTCTGATAAATGGCTTCCCACAAGATGGTGCAGATATTGAATAGCTTTGGGAGTGAGTCGCACTTGGTGTTTAGAAGCTATGTACTGGATCCAGGCCGGGATGTGATTATCATAAGGTGTTTGTAGTTCAACAATGGTGCCCGACTGAGATATTGTTTTATAAAATTTTTTTCTTTTGTCAGCTTTATTCATTGTTAAAACAAAGCAGCAGGAAGAAAGAGGTTTTTTTAGCAATGGCAAAAGCTTTTCCCAATGAGCTTCTTTGAGGTGATGAACGTCTCTATATATAACCAAGCGTCTTTCACTCATAGTGGGCAGCATCTGGACAGCATCGACAACGTCTTGAGGGTCATCTTCTGGCGCAAAAAACTGGTCATAATTGAAGTCTTTTAGGGATTCATCAAGAGCCGCTTTTTTAATACAGGAAAGAGCTTCCTGGAATAAAAAAGCATCTTCTGTAACAAGAAGATAAAGTGATTCGGGGGATCTGTGCTCCAAAGATTGTTGCAGACGACGAAGATCAATGGTGGCCACTAAAAATTCTCCGTTAAACGATCATGGGCGTCCGCCATCAGATCAATGGCAATGAGTTTGATGTTCTCATGACGGGCGCTGTGATTGTATAAGGGGTTAGCGGAGTTGACAACAGGAAGTCCTATTTGAGGTGCGGCATAGACGCGTTCTCCAAGAAAGTCACTTTGCCAAAGAACCTTCTTGTCTGATTGCCTAATCAGTTTTAATCGAACTGTTACGTAAATACGGTATTCCGTTGTTAAAACAGCTCCTGTGGGCAAGTTATTGGATGTATCATCAGGAGATCCAGAAATTTGTCCCCCATGCTTAAACTCAAGCTTTTCAACGGTGCCTTCCAGAACGACGGGCGCAAGAGCTTTAGAAGAAATGGTTGCCACTTTAGATCTGGCAAACTCTTTAATCAGTTGATTGGTGAAAAAACGTTCAATTCCAGGTTCTATGGTTTTGTTTTTAAACATGGGGATAGCA
>RFKI01000103.1 GCA_003694355.1 Bdellovibrio sp. | reverse complement strand
GTTTAATGAGGTCTATTGAAGAGAAAATCGATATTCCTGAGTCGAGAAAGGACGACTTTAGAAGGGAGATTATGAATTATATAGGCGCTTTAGCTATTGATGGAAAGAAATTTGATTATAAAACCAATGAGCGTCTCCATAAGGCTTTAGAGCGAAAGCTTTTTGAGGATTCTAAAGATAGCATCAAATTAAATACTTTGGTGTCGTCTGTGACAGATAAAGAAACTCAAGAGAAAATTAATATTGTTAAGACTCGGTTGATAAAAGACTTTGGGTATGATGAAGTTTCTGCGACCGATGTGCTTAACTATGTTGCAAATATCTTTGCTCGAGGAGATGTAAAAGAGAAAGCATAATAGGGTGAGTGTGTGTCAATTAAAGAAGATCATCGTCGCTTTAAGGAAATTATCCGGGGGCGTATAAAAAAGCATTTCAAGAAATATGTCACCCATGGCGAAATGATTGGGAAGAGAGAAAAAGACTTTGTAAAGATTCCTATTCCCTCTATTGAGATTCCACGACTAAAGTATGGCCCGAAACAACAGGGTGGAGTTGGGCAGGGGTCCGGAAAACCAGGTGATGCTTTAGATGGACAGCCAGGAGATGGACAGGGGCCAGCAGGAAACGCTCCTGGACAACACTTGTTAGAAGCGGAAGTGTCTTTGGATGAATTGGCAGATATTTTAGGGGAACAGCTTGAGCTTCCGCGTATTGAGCCTAAGGGACATAAAAATTTAAAAACAGAAAAAGTAAAGTATTCGGGACGAGGACAGGTAGGTCCAGACAGCTTAAGACACTTTAAGGCTTCGTATAAAGAAGCTCTAAAGAGAAGTATTGCAAGCGGCACTTATAATCCAGAAGAGCCTTTTGTTGTTCCAATACGTCGGGATATTAGGTATCGCACTTTTAAGAAGAGTATAAAGCCTCAAGCCAATGCCGTTGTCATCTACATGATGGATGTATCAGGTTCTATGGGGGAGGAACAAAAAGAGATTGTGCGCCTTGAGAGTTTTTGGATCAATACTTGGCTTAATAAAAATTATAAAGGAATTGAAACCCGATTTATTATTCATGATGCTGCCGCTAAAGAAGTGGATGAAGAAACTTTTTTTAAGACCAGTGAATCGGGAGGAACGCTTATCAGCTCTGCATATAAACTTTGCCAACAAATTATTGAATCTGATTATCCTGTGGATGAATGGAACATTTACCCTTTTCATTTTAGTGACGGAGATAATTGGAGTGGAGAGGATACAAGGATTTGTATTCAACTGTTAAAGGACTTTTTTCTACCTAATGTAAATATGTTTGGGTATGGGCAGGTGGAAAGTAAGTATGGAAGTGGTCAGTTTTATAAGGACTTGGAAAAGGAATTTGTTGAAGATGAGCGTATCGTTCTCAGTAAAATTGAAAATCGTGATAAGCTTTTGGACTCAATTAAAGAGTTTCTTGGGAAGGGGAGGTAGTTTTTGGCCAGTTTAACTCCAGAGCTAGAAGAGGCAAGAAAGCAAATTGAAAAAATAGCTTCCAGTGAAGGTCTGGACTTTTTTGAAACGATCTTTGAAATTGTAACTTATGATGAGCTGAATCAGATTGCGGCTAAAGGAGGGTTTCCAGTTCGTTATCCGCATTGGCGTTTTGGCATGGAGTATGAGCGTCTATCTAAAGGCTATGAGTTTGGGCTTTCAAAGATCTATGAGCTGGTGATCAATACAAACCCTTGTTATGCCTATTTGATGGAGGGAAATGAGTTTTTAGATCAGAAACTTGTAATGGCCCATGTTTATGGTCACTGTGATTTCTTTAAAAATAATCAGTGGTTTGCGCCTACAAACAGAAAAATGATTGATGAAATGGCCAACCATGCCACGCGTATTCGTCGATATATGGATCGTTATGGAGTTGAGGAAGTTGAAGATTTTATAGATAAGTGTTTAAGTATAGATAATTTGATTGATATTTATTCCCCTTATAGCAAACAGAAAACGCCATGGCCTAAGGAAGAAAAAAAATCTTTTCCTCAACAGGAAGAAGTGGAATCTCCTTTTAAGGTTACCAGAGAATATATGGAGTCTTTCATTAAGCCGCCTCAAAAGATGGAAGGTTCTATGGAGAGTTCTTCATCGAATCCTAAACGTTTCCCAGAAAAACCAGAAAGAGATGTGATGTCTTTTTTGATGCACTATGCGCCTTTGGAAGAATGGCAACAGGATGTTCTAAGTATTATTCGGGAAGAAGCTTATTATTTTGCGCCTCAAGGAATGACGAAAATCATGAATGAAGGATGGGCGTCGTATTGGCACTCTAAACTCATGACAGAAAAGATTATGAATGACAGTGAAATCATCGACTTTGCAGACAGACATAGTGGAACAATGGCTATGGCTCCAGGAGGGTTTAATCCTTATAAAGTGGGTATTGAACTCCTGAGAGATATTGAGCGTCGTTGGAATAAAGGACAATTTGGAAAAGAATGGGAAGAGTGCACTGATTTGAGAGAAAGGGAAAACTGGGACCGCAAGCTCGGAAAGGGAAGAGAAAAATTATTTCAAGTGCGTCGTGTTTATAACGATGTGATGTTCATAGATGAATTTCTGACTGAAGAGTTTTGCGTACAGAATAAAATGTTTGTTTATCAGTTTAATAAAAGAACAGGTCGTTTTGAAATCAACACAAAAGATTTTAAGGCCATTAAGGCAAAACTTCTCTTTCAGCTAACGAATTTTGGGAACCCTATTAT
>RFKI01000102.1 GCA_003694355.1 Bdellovibrio sp. | reverse complement strand
TTTAAGGGGTTTGCTACGCGAGGAAATAAAATTAGTTTTGGGGATTATGCCTTAGCGGTTGTAGAAGGGGGACGGATTACAGCCCGCCAAATTGAAGCCAGTCGTATTGCTATTAGTCGTTCGGTTAAGAGAGGTGGAAAACTGTGGATTCGTATTTTTCCCGATAAACCCATTACTAAAAAGCCTGCAGAAGTGAGGATGGGAAAAGGAAAGGGAAGTCCAGAGTTATATGTGAGTCTTGTAAAGCCAGGGAGAATATTATTTGAGATGAATGGGGTGACTAGAGAGCAAGCGGAAGAGGCTTTTCGCCTGGCATCTCATAAGTTGCCTTTAAAGACCAAGTTTATGGTTCGGGAGTAGGAACAGTGAAATACCAAGATATAAAAGATTTGTCAGTGGAAGAGCTTCTCAAAAAGCAGAGATTGCTAAGGGAGGAGCTTTTTGAATTGAAAATGAAACATTCAATGGGACAGTTAAATAATCCTTTACAAATAAGAACCAAGAGAAGAGATGTCGCTCGAATTAAAACAGCTTTGCGTTCCAGGTATGTAGATAAATAGGGAGAAGAAATGACTAATACTAAGAAGAATAAAAAAAGAGGACAGAGGAACGAAGTTATTGGTGAAGTTATAAGTGACAAAATGGACAAGACGATTTCTGTACTCATTTATCGTCTGGTTAAACATAAAAAATATGGTAAGTACATTCGAAGAACATCTGTTTTTAAGGCTCATGATGAAGAGAATAAAGCTAAAGTTGGGGATCGAGTAAAAATTTATGAGACGCGGCCATTAAGTAAAACAAAACGTTGGAAGTTAGCTCAAATACTTGAGTCTTAGTGAGGAGATAAACATGATACAAATGCAGTCAAGGCTAAATGTAGCGGATAATTCGGGAGCGAAAGAAGTTCAGTGTATCAAGGTGTTGGGAGGAAGTCGTCGGCGTGTTGCAGGAGTGGGAGACATTATTGTTGTTTCTGTAAAAGAAGCTTTGCCAAATTCTAAGGTTAAAAAAGGTGATGTGATGAAAGCTGTTGTTGTTCGTACCGTCCATAAAATTCGTCGATCAGATGGAAGTTATTTAAGGTTTGATGATAATTCAGCCGTTTTGATAAATAATGCGAAGGAGCCTATTGGAACACGTATTTTTGGTCCAGTGGCTCGAGAATTGAGGAACAAGAAATTTTTAAAAATTATTTCGTTGGCGCCTGAAGTTTTGTAAAAGACGGAGAATAACAGTGAGTGAAATGAAAGAAAATTTTGAAAAAGAAATAGTGCCTGCCTTGAAAAAGCAGTTAGGACTTAAAAATATCATGCAGGTCCCCCGTTTGGAAAAAATTGTATTGAATGTTTGTATAGGGGAGGCTGTAAGAAATCCAAAGCTTTTAAATACGGCTCAAGAAGAACTCACAATGATTACAGGTCAAAAGGCAGTGATTACAAGAGCCAAGAAGGCCATTTCAAATTTTAAGTTGAGAGAGGGAATGCCTTTAGGAACTTCTGTGACTTTGCGAAGAGAAAGAATGTGGTCCTTTTTTGAGAGGTTGGTTCATTTTTCAATTCCTAGAGTGAGGGATTTTCGAGGGCTTTCACCAAAAGCTTTTGATGGACGCGGCAATTATAACATGGGACTAAAAGAACAAATTATTTTCCCTGAGGTTGATTATGATAAAGTAGATAAAATTAGAGGAATGAATATCACAATTTGTACAACAGCTAAAACAGATGCTGAAGGAAAAGCTCTACTTGAGTCTTTAGGTTTTCCTTTTAGAAAGCAATAGGAGAAATAGGAGTAGGTTGGATGGATACAGTGGGAGACTTTTTAACAAGGATTAGAAATGCAGCTATGGCAAGGCATGAAAAAGTCGATGTGCCAAGTTCTCGTCTGAGAGAGGGAATTGCTAAAATTCTTCAAGAGGCAGGGTATATTCGTAGCTTTAAAGTAGCAGATGATGGAAAGCAGGGGCTAATGAGAGTTTATTTGCGTTACTTAAAGAATGGAAACCCTGCGATTAAACGAATTCAGAGAGTGAGTCGTCCGGGAAAAAGAATTTATTTAAAATCAAAAGAGATTCCTAAAGTTCGTTCAGGGTATGGATTAGCTGTTTTAAGTACCAACCAAGGTATATTAAATGGTGAGGATGCCGCTCAGGCTAATGTTGGCGGTGAATTTCTTTTTCAAGTTTGGTAGGTGAACTATGTCAAGAGTAGGAAAAGCACCCATTTATTTTGATAAAACTGTGCAGGTTAATGTAACTCCAGATAATGTGGTTGTGGTAAAAGGGCCCAAGCACACAGAACAAATTGCAGTAAAACCATGTATCAAAGTTCATGTGGAAGATGAAAAAATTATCTTAACAAGAGATAATGATGAAGCTCAAACGCGTGCTTATCATGGTTTGTTTCGATCTCTTATCCAAAATGCTGTAACAGGTGTAACAAAGGGATGGACGAAGGTTTTAGAACTCAATGGGGTTGGTTATCGAGCCAATGTGTCTGGAAAAAAGTTAGAGCTGACGCTAGGGTATAGTCACCCTATTCACTTTGATATTCCAGAAGGAATAGAGATGAAAGTGGAAAAGCAAACGCGATTGACTGTAGCTGGCCCCAATAAGGAATTAGTTGGGCAAGTGGCCGCTAAGATTAGAAGCTTTCGCCCCCCTGAGCCATTTCTTGGGAAGGGTATTAAATATGCTGATGAACATATTCGACGTAAAGCAGGTAAATCTGCAGGGAAATAAGAGAGGTTTAACGTGAGGTTAAGGTTTAATAAAAAAACATCAGATCGAGTGAAAGCTCGAATGAAAAATAAAGTGAGGATTCGCAAGAAGCTGTCAGGAACTTCAGAGCGCCCTCGTCTTGCTGTATTTCGAAGTAGTCGTCATATCTATGCTCAGCTTATAGATGATACTCAAGGAAAGACTTTAGTTTCTGCTTCAACCTTAGAAATTAAATCTGGAGATAAAAAAGGGTTTTCTTCAAGAGAGGCTGCTAAAACAATTGGTGAGAAGTTAGCCAAAAGGGCTTTAGAAAAAAATATTAAAAATGTTGTTTTTGATCGAAGTGGATATGTTTATCATGGCCGAATTCGGGCTTTAGCTGATGGAGCTCGAGAGGCTGGACTGCAATTTTAATTGGGAAAAAGAGAGGGTAGAGCTTTGGAAAAAAATGTTGAATTACAAGAACGAGTGGTTTCAATAAGTCGAGTCGCTAAGGTTGTAAAAGGTGGTCGGCGCTTTTCATTTTCAGCTCTTGTAGTTGCTGGAGATGGTAAAGGCTCTGTTGGGTTTGGGAAAGGTAAAGCGGGTGAAGTTCCAGAGGCAATAGGGAAAGCTAGTCGAATAGCTAAGAAGTCATTAGAATCTGTCACTTTAAAAGAGGGGCGTACAATTCCTCATGAAGTGGTTGGAGAATTCGGCGCAGCGAAAGTTGTCATGATTCCAGCAGCGCCAGGAACAGGGGTCATTGCTGGTGGACCAGTGCGGGCTGTTCTAGAAACGGTTGGCATTAAAG